>NZ_JBMKJN010000014.1:18782-129391 GCF_049236805.1 Enterobacter cloacae complex sp. XAL002 | reverse complement strand
CAGTGCTCGCATTAATTTGTGGGGAACCCTCAGCCCCGTGGGTGAGGGCGTCAAACCGCACGATGGTTCTTCCGGTACTGCAGCGGCGTCTCGCCAATCCCTTTTTTAAACGCGCTGATAAACCACGTCACGTCGGAAAAACCCGTCTGTGCGGCAATGTCACGCACGCTCGAATCAGTGTGGAGTAAACACTCACACGCCTTACGCAACCTTAGCGTATTCAGGTAGCCGTGAATTTTTTCGCCCGTTTCCGCATGGAATTTTCGCGATACGTAGCTGCGGGATTTTCCCAGCTCATTGGCCAGCGCATCCAGACGAAATTTCTCCTGATAATGCTCGTCGAGCCAAAACATCACCTGGCTGGCGATCCCCTGGCTGTTTCCCGGCTCGCCGTCGCGATCGTCGGGCAGCATCGCGAACAGGCCTATCAGCAGGCTGGCGATGCTCTCGCCGTTCATCGGCGGTTTATAGCAGCTAAACAGATGGTCGATATGGTGATGGAAGTGGGCTAAATCGGCGACCCACGCTTCGCCGCCACGGCGTGACAGCCGCTCCAGACGCTGCCGGGTCTGGGGAAAATCCCGCAGGATCTTCAGCACCGCGTGCTGGTCGAGATGAATAATGGTGCGGCGGTAAATTGCCTCCGCCTGTTCGTCCACCATGACCTTGTGCAGCGTAAAAGGCGGGAAGAAAAACAGCCGTCCGGGGCGCATGGTGTAGTGACGATTATCGACAATCGCCACGCCAAAGCCCTCTTCCACATAGAGGATCTCCAGACACTGGTGCCAGTGATGGTAGCGCACGGTATTGGCAAACAGGCGGCTGAACGAGGCCACGGTATCGTTCAGGGCGATCAGTTCCAGAAGATCGGATGTCGGCGT
Source organism: Enterobacter cloacae complex sp. XAL002 (assembly GCF_049236805.1). Classification (NCBI taxonomy): domain Bacteria; kingdom Pseudomonadati; phylum Pseudomonadota; class Gammaproteobacteria; order Enterobacterales; family Enterobacteriaceae; genus Enterobacter; species Enterobacter cloacae complex sp. XAL002. Next base: position 128,510 of record NZ_JBMKJN010000014.1, on the reverse strand, counting down.
GTCGCGCATAGTGCAATAAAACTCAACTTTTTCCCGTCTGACCGTCTTTATAAACCACCTTTTTAAATTTTCTCAACTGGAGGTTTATTCATCGTTCATGCCTGTGACACGGCTAACATTTCTGCCCCTTGCGGATTCACTATGCTTTGCCGCAGTTGATTACGAGGGCGAACCGATGTGGGCGGCAAACAAACAAAAATCAAATCCGTTGTCTTCACGCCAGGAGGTAGTGGCGTCGTTGAATGCACTTTTACAGGCGCTGGACACGCAATTTCCGGCGAACCTTTCACGATTCTCGCTGGGTGATACCTGCGCCCATTACACAGCGGATATTGCGCAGATGGAGGGACTTTCCCGCGCGCTGTGGGGGCTGTTTCCGCTGATGGCATCCGGCGAAAGCACGCCGTTCAGCGAGAAGTACCTTACTGCCATTAAGCTTGGTACCGACCCGCAAAGCACCGGCTACTGGGGTGAAACCGGCCCGTACGATCAGCGTCTGGTAGAGATGGCGGCCTACGGTCTGGGGCTCGCTCTGCTGGGAGATAAACTCACCGCGCACTTTACCGGGCGCGAGGTGATGAACCTGCACGCGTGGCTCAACCAAATCACCGACGCGCAGATGCCGGACAGCAACTGGAACTATTTTGCCATTATGGTCCAGCTCGGCTTTAAGCGCGCCGGCCTGCCGTACGATCAGGCCGCCATTGACCACCGCTTTGCGCTGATGGACGCCTACTATCTCGGCGACGGCTGGTACTCCGACGGTCCCGGCCGCCCGAAAGACTATTACATCTCCATGGCTTTCCATTTTTACGGCCTGATTTACGCCACCCTGAGTGACGACGAGGCGAGGGCAAAGGTGCTGCGCGAGCGCTCGCGTCTGTTCGCGGAAGACTTTATCTACTGGTCCGCCGCCGATGGTGCCTCGGTGCCGTTTGGCCGCAGCCTGACCTACCGCTTTGCCATGGTTGCCTTCTGGAGCGCGGTGGCCTTTTCTCAGCTGGACGTCTTCACCCCGGGTATCGTGAAGGGCATTGTGCTGCGGCATCTGCGCTGGTGGCAGCAGCAGTCGATTGTCGATCGCGACGGTATTCTTACCCTGGGGTTTGCGTATCCGAACCTGGCGATGTGCGAGGATTACAACTCCCCCGGTTCACCGTACTGGGCGCTGAAAACCTACCTGATCCTGGCGCTGCCGGAGGCGCATCCGTTCTGGCAGGCCGACGAGCAGCCGCTGCCCGCGCTTGTTGAAAAACATGTGATCCCGCATGCGCAGCAGATCCTGATGCATTCGAAAGATTCGCAGCACGTCGTCATGCTCACCGCTGGTCAGCTGGAGCTGAATAACTACGTCAACACCGAAGCGAAATACACCAAATTTGCCTACTCCAGCCGCTTCGGATTCACCATTGAGCGCGGGCGTTTTGGCCTGAAGCATGCCGCCTGCGATTCGATGCTGCTGCTGGCGGACGGAGATGACTATTTCCGCGGTCGTCGCGAGTGCGAAGAGGTTCGGGTGGATGAACATTACATTTTCTCGCGCTGGTCGCCGTGGCGCGACGTGCAGATTGCGACCTGGCAGATCCCGTTCGGGGAGTGGCACCTGCGCCTGCACCGCATCAACAGCGCGCGCACTCTGCAAACCGTCGAGGGCGGCTTTGCGGTGATGAAAACCGCCCACCAGGTGCGCGATCGCGGTTGTTATCTGATGGCTGAAAACGGCAGCAGCGTCATTGTCGATCTTTCGCCGGTCATTCACCGTCAGCCAGACAGCATCGTCACGCCGCCGAACAGCAGCATTATGTTTGCGGAGTGCGCTTCCATTCCGTTGTTAAAGGCCGACCTCCCGCAAGGGGAAAGCTGGCTCTGTTGCGCCGTTCTGGCTGGCGGAAAACAGCCCGTTGCGGCGACGCCGCAGCTGAATATAACCCATAGCCGGGTCGTCATTAGCGAACCCGGAAGCGAACGTAAGCTGTCGTTCACATTATAAAAATCTGGCCCTACACGTCGGCGAGGATGATATGAAAAGCACATCGACAACTAACAGAACTGAATATTACAAAATCAGTAGCTTTATCTTTCTCTATTTCTTTACCTGGTCTGCCAGTATTGGACTGCTGGCGATCTGGCTTGGCCAGAAAGCCAATCTCAGCGGCTCGGTGATTGGAACCGTTTTTGCGGTGAACGGGATATTCTCCGTTATTCTTAAACCGATCTACGGCTATATTCTCGATAAGATCGGCATGAGCAAATACCTGCTCTATTTTGTGGTGATCATGTCGGCCCTGATGGCGCCGTTCTTTATTTACGTATACCAGCCGCTGTTAATGTCTAATACCCTGCTGGGGATTATTATCGGCGCGCTCTATTTAAGCTTTGCCTGGTACGCGGGTGTGGCGGCGTGCGAATCGTATTCCGACCGCTTTAGCCGCTTAAACGGCATGGAGTTCGGGCAAATTCGCATGTGGGGTTCGCTCGGCTGGGCGGTGGCATCGTCCTTCTCCGGCCTGCTGTTTAACCTCTCACCGGCGTATAACTTTATTCTCGGCAGCGTGGCATCGGTGGTGATGCTGATCGTCCTGCTGAGCCTGAAAGTGAACACTAACTCCATTCACGCGGGCGAGGTGCTAACGAAAGAGAAAATCGCCCCGTCAGACGTTTACGCCCTGCTGCGAAACCGCAAATTCTGGGCCTTCTGCCTGTACGTGGCGGGCGTGGCGTGGATGATGTTTATCGCCGAGCAGCAGTTCTCGCGCTATTTCGTCACCTTTTTCGATGATATTCATGAGGGCAACGCGGTATTCGGTTATCTCGGGACCGTGCAGTCGGGCATGGAATTTGTCATGTATATGGTGGTCCCGCTGTTTGTGAACTTTATTGGCGCCAAACGCGGGCTATTAATTGTCGGGCTGGTGGTCGGGGCGCGTCTGATTATTTCCGGCATGTGTGATTCTCACCTGTTAATTTCAGTGCTTAAGCCGCTGTACGGTCTGGAAATTTGTCTCCTGCTGGTGTCGGTATTTAAATATATCGCCGAGCATTTCGACAAGCGCGTCAATGCCACCATGTATTTACTCGGCTATCAGGCAATGCTCTACGTTGGCAACGTGGTGGTCTCTTCCCCTGCCGGCTATATGTATGACCGTATTGGCTTTGAGCACACCTATATCATCATGGGCGCAACGGCGCTGACCTTTACCCTTATTTCTGCTTTTACGTTATCCGCCTGTCAGAGCAAATGGCGCGGGGCTCGTGCGCTGAACGTAGCAGAAACGTCAACACGATAAATTACGCCGTCAAAGAAGGAACCGAAATATGTTAAGTCGTATCAAAGAAGAACCTCTGCCTGTTATCGCTGCGCCCGTTGACTCCCGCGCATTCAGCGATGAACTGAATTCGGCGCGCAGCCACGTTCTGGACCTGATTAGCCGTCATTTAACGGAGTTCGGCGACAAATTCCCGGCGGAAACCTGCCAGAACGGTTTTTATCCGCTGACTGTCAACGTGGAGTGGACCACCAGCTTCTGGACCGGGCAGCTATGGCTGGCATGGGAGATGAGCGGCGAGGAAAAATTCCGCGCGATGGCGGAAAAACACGTGCGCTCGTTTGGCCTGCGCATCGCCGGGCGCAACGACACCAACACCCACGATTTAGGCTTCCTCTACACGCTCTCCTGCGTAGCCGCGTGGCGGCTGACCGGAAATCGCGAGGCGCGCGGCTTCTCGCTGCTGGCGGCGGAAGCTCTGCTGGAACGCTTCCACGAGAAAGCGAAGATCATCCAGGCGTGGGGCGATCTCTCCGATCCGGACCAGGCCGGGCGGATGATCATCGACTGCAACATGAACCTGCCGCTGCTCTACTGGGCAACGGAGCAGACGGGCGATCCGCGCTTTGCCGACGCCGCAAAAGCGCACGTCATGCAGGCGGCGACGTACCTCATTCGTGACGATGCCTCCACATTCCACACCTACTATATGGATGTGACAACCGGCGCACCGCGCTACGGCAACACCCAGCAGGGCTACGCCGACGACTCCTGCTGGTCACGCGGGCAGGCGTGGGGAATTTACGGCTTCCTGCTGAGCTATATCTATACCGGCGACGAGACGATGATCGCCCTGTCAAAACGGCTGGCGAACTACTTCCTCAATCGCCTGCCCGAAGACTACGTCTGCCACTGGGATCTGGCGCTGGTGGGCACCGACGCGCTGCGTGACTCTTCCTCGTCGGCGATTGCGGTATGTGGGCTGCTGGAGCTGGTGAAACACCTGCCGGTCACGGATCCGGATCGCGAGCGCTATATGGAGTGGGCTAAAGGCATTATGTCGTCACTGACGAAACACTATCTGATGGGGAGAGAAGAAAAGGGCAACGGGCTGCTTAAACACTCGGTTTACCACCTCGGGAGCAACAAAGGCGTGGATGAGTGCGCAAGCTGGGGAGATTACTTCTACGTTGAGGCGCTGGTGCGTTTCACCCGGAGCTGGAAACTGTACTGGTAACTGGCCGGGGGATTACCATCCAAGCACGTCTTTAATGACGCGCCGGTATGGCGTATCAAGCTGGGCAGGCACGCGGCAAATATAGTCCCGCGCATGGCTGCGGGTCTCTCCGCTGAGGCCGTCGAGATAAGCGATGGCTTCGTCCACGGCAGGAACCCTGCCTTCCTGTGACGCGCTTCTCGGCGGGAGCCCGGTCCAGATGATCGCTTCAATACCTTTCTCCCTGGCCCATGTTGACAGGATACCCGTGTCGCGTCCGGTGATTAGCAGCGAGCCAATACCATCGCAGCGATCCTCGGGAATGGCTTCGCGCTCACGCAAAGCGCGGCAGGCCACGCTCAACGTTGTGGCCTCCAGCCATGCCCAAAGCACCGGCACGGCAGGGGCATTCATACAGATGGCGGTCGCCAGTTCACCGCCATCGCTGACCCGACAGAACTCGACGGGCAAAGAAGGCCCGTCGGTCTGCCACTCACCGGCTACCGGTAACGCGCCGCTTTTCCAGATTAACGAACCCCAGCCAAGACAAGCTATTTTCATTCTGTTCCTCTGCGCGACGTGAACCGACTGTTTTAGACGTTATGCTTTAGGAATACGCAGCGTCTGGCCGGGATAGATTTTATCGGGGCTGGAGAGCATAGGGCGGTTAGCCTCAAAAATCTTGTTGTACTGGTTAGCATCGCCGTACACGGTTTTAGAGATCGCGCTCAGGGTATCGCCGGATTTCACCGTATAGTAAGTAGCTTCATCTTTGGCATCTGTCGCGGTAATGTTGTTCTCCACCTCGCTGACGCCTGCGATGTTGCCGACGGCGACCTGGATTTTTTCTTTCTGCTCCTGCGTCAGCCCGTCGCCCGTCACGCTGGCTTTGCCGTCGGTGACGTCAACCTGAACCTTATCGGAACCGGGAATGTTGAGTTTCTTGAGGTGCTCGGTGATTTTGTCGCTCTGACCCTTATGATCGGTCAGATTGTCCCACAGCTTTTCGCCTGCTTCTTTTACGAAATTAAAAAGACCCATTCCATCCTCCTGTTTAACATGAAGTCAGAATAAGCATAGCAGTTGAGTGTTAAGGTGATAAAAAAAGCCCGGTGGCGTTAACGCTTACCGGGCCTGGGAGGGAAGTTGTAGGCCGGGTAAACGCAGTGCCACCCGGCAAATTTCACAGAACTTAAACCCCTTGCTCCAGAATACGAATATGGGTTTCCAGAACGTCCCCTTTCACCGCGTCGCTCCACGCTTTCATATGCGCGGTCTGCAAATGCGCTTCAAGGTGCGCGACGGTTTCCCACTGCTCAACCATGATGATCGAGTCTGGCGCGGTCGCCTGGAAGCTTGCGCTGGTGGCGGCGTCCACCATTGGCGCGTAGCCGTGGCAGCCTTCTTCTTTCAGTACGGTCGGGATGATCTTTGCGAACTCATCCAGCACCGCCTGGCGGTGATGTTGGCCAGGACGCGTACGGATTTCAGCAATAACGGTAAGCATAATTAACTCCTTCTAATTCCAGGCTACCAGTTAAGCAAAAATTTCCGCGAGATGCTTGCGATATTCTGCGATATAGCGTGGGACGTCCGGCATTTTAATTACGTCATTGACGATAAAGGTCGGCAGCGGCTCCATAGCCAGGAACTGATTCGCCTTGTGGAATGGCAGATACGCGCCGTCTACGCCTACGCCTTCAAAGAACTGATCTTGCTCGGTGAACGCTTCAAGCGGGGCATTCCAGGTCAGGGAGAGCATGTATTTCTTGCCCTGCAACAGGCCGCCGGAACCGTATTTTTTAGACGCGTCTGAGCGGGTGCGGCCGTCGCTGGCATACAGCGAACCGTGACCTTCGGTAAACACATCGTCCATGTATTTTTTCACGGTCCACGGTGCGCCCATCCACCAGCCCGGCATCTGCCAGATAACCACGTCGGCCCACAGGAAGTTCTGCACTTCGGCCTTCACGTCGTAATCGCTGTCCGCGCGCACAACCTTAACATCATGTCCGGCGTCGCGCAGGAAACCATCCGCGACCTCGGTCAGGGTGTCATTGAGCTGGCCTTTAGAGTGCGCAAATTCTTTCGCGCCGTTGATAATCAGAATGTTGCTCATTATTTGTCCTCGATGCTGAGAGTATGCCAGGTATTCTACGCGCGAGGACGGAGCGGAAAAATAAGCAAAATGTGCAAAGTCTTTTGCGCTCAGCGCAATAATGGCTACCAGCTGACGGTCACCTCAAAGCCCCCTTCAGGCGCATTGCCCAGCGAGACGCGCATCCCGTGTAACGCCGCGATGCGCTTCACGATAGACAACCCCAGACCGCTGCCGGTGGCGTCCTGGCCCGGTGGACGATAAAAGCGCTCGCCGAGACGCGCCAGCGCATCGGTTGAAATGCCCGGGCCGTTGTCGCGCACGGTAAAGCTTTGGGTGTTCAGCGTCACGTCCACCACGCTGCCGCGCGGGCTGTAACGAACGGCGTTGTCCAGCAGGTTACGCGCCAGCAGGCTCAGCAATAGCGGCTGTCCGTGACGCATCACCTCGGGCGCGTTGACGTTGAGCCGAATATCAATGCCCGCCTGCTGCGCCGGATGCCAGATATCCAGCACCGCGGATTGCAGCAAATCGGCCATCATCACGGGTTCGACGTCATCAAGATTATCCAGTGAATCCAGGCGCGACAGGGTGAGAAGCTGGTCCACCAGTCGGGAGGCGCGGTCGATGCCCGCATGCAATTGCCCCAGCGCTTTAGACTGCGCCTCGGGATCGTCAAGGGAAAGCTGCGCCACGTCGGTTTGCACCTTCAGCGCGGCCAGCGGGCTGCGCAACTCATGAGCGGCATCCGAGGTGAAGCGGCGCTCGCGGGCCATCATCTCCTGCGTACGGGCGAAAAGATGGTTAAGCGCATCAAGCAGCGGGCGAACCTCCGTCGGCACGCCGTGGGTGGGCAGCGTATCGGTCGCATCCGGCGAGCGTGAACGCAGGGTCTGCGCCAGGTTTTTCAGCGGTTTCAGTTCCCGGCTCAGCAGGACAATCAGCAACAGAAGCATTACGGGCAGCGCCACCAGCCACGGCGTCAGCTGCGAGCTGACCACGTCCAGCGCCATATCTTGTCGGTACTCCCACTCCTGGCCAACCACCACGCGGTATTTCCCGTCCGGGGAGGTCAGCCACAGGAAACGCCATTCGTCGTTGTCATCCTGCAACCGACCGTCATCAAATCCGTCCCGGCGGTAGTGATAAGGTATGTCACGCCCGTTCTCACCGTCGTTAAGCACCATGCTGCCGTCTGCGGTGAAGATTGCGAAGGCCAGCGCATCGTCGTCAAGATGGCCGTGTTTGGCTTTTTTCGGCACCTCGCGCATGCGTTCCGGGGCGCGGAGTTCGTCCACGTCCATCGTCAGCAGCCGTTTGGCAAACAGCATCTGCTGGGTATCGAACAGCTTATCGAGCTTGTCGGTCGTCTGGTGCCAGGCCACCACGCTTGCGGCAAACCAGGCCGCCAGGGACAGCAGCAAAAAGAGGAGCGTCAGGCGCAGCTTCAGGCTCAGGCGTTGGGTCAGTTTCATGCGTCACCCAGGGTATAACCGATGCCGTGCACGGTGCGGATAAATTCGCTGCCGAGCTTGCGGCGTAAATGATGAACGTGGACTTCGACGGCGTTGCTGGAGACGTCATCATCCCAGTTGTAGAGTTTCTCTTCGATGGCCTTGCGCGGCAGCACGCGGCCCGCGTTGCGCATCAGCAGTTCCAGCAGGGCGAACTCTTTGGGTTTGAGCACCAGCGTTTCGCCCTCCAGCGTGGCGACGAGACTTGCCGGATCGAGCGTGACCTTGCCGTGACGCAGCTCGCTGCGCGCCTGCCCGTGGCTGCGGCGCACCAGCGCTTCGAGGCGGGCTGCCACTTCAATCAGCGCGAACGGCTTACACAGGTAATCATCCGCCCCCAGGCGTAACCCTTCGACGCGCTGATTCAGCGCATCCCGCGCGGTGAGGATCAGCACCGGTTCGCTCTTACCGCTTTCGCGCCAGGCGCGCAGGATCTCAAGCCCGTCGATTTCCGGCAGCGTCAGGTCCAGCACCACGGCATCGTACGGCGCGGTGTACAGGGCCGCCTGCCCGGTTTTACCGTCGGTAAACCAGTCCACGTTAAAGCCCATTTTGCTTAAGCCCGCTTTGATGCCATCGCCGATGAGCTTGTCGTCTTCTACCAGTAAAATGCGCATATTTCCTCCTTGATGCCGTCAGTAAACCTTCTGCAAGCGCCTGCTGTACAGTAAAAATAAATAAATTTTCCCCTTAAGAAGTTGTTAAGGTTTACCCTGTTTAATGGATTGTGAAACGACATTAAAGGGAGAGATTAAGATGAAAAAATACGCTGCAATTGCTGCCATCATGATGATGACCACTGCCCCTGTTTTTGCTGCACAGGGTGGCTTCTCTGGCCCATCTGCGACACAGACCCAGACGCAAACCCAGCAGGGTGGCTTTGTCGATAATAACGCCAACCTCACTACCGCGGCTAAAGTCAAAGATATGAAGGACGACAGCTGGGTGAAGCTGCGCGGTAATATTACCGAGCGCCTGTCCGATGACCGTTACACCTTCCGCGATGAAAGCGGCACGGTGGTGGTGGAGATCGACCACAAGCGCTGGAACGGCGTGACGGTGACGCCACAGGATAAAGTCGAACTCCAGGGTAAAATCGATAAAGACTGGAACGAGTTTGAAATCGACGTGAAGCAGGTTATCAAGCTGAACAAATAACCCGGAAAGGGCCGCATGAGCGGCCCTTTTTCTTTGTGACTCAACTCGCCAGATGAGGTAGTATCTGCGGCAATATTGCCTGAAACCCATCGGTTTCTGAGTTGAGGAATCACACGTAATGAGCGATATGGCAGAGCGCCTCGCGCTACATGAATTCACGGAAAACGCCTACCTGAACTACTCCATGTACGTCATCATGGACAGGGCGTTGCCGTTTATCGGGGATGGCCTGAAGCCCGTTCAGCGCCGCATCGTCTATGCGATGTCCGAACTGGGGCTGAATGCGACCGCCAAGTTCAAGAAATCCGCCCGTACCGTCGGTGACGTGCTGGGGAAATACCATCCGCACGGTGACAGCGCCTGCTATGAAGCGATGGTGCTGATGGCCCAGCCGTTCTCTTACCGCTATCCGCTGGTGGATGGCCAGGGGAACTGGGGGGCGCCGGACGATCCGAAATCCTTCGCGGCGATGCGTTATACCGAATCCCGCCTGTCTAAATATGCCGAAGTGCTGTTGGGCGAACTGGGGCAGGGTACGGTCGACTGGGTGCCAAACTTCGACGGTACGATGCAGGAGCCGAAAATGCTGCCTGCGCGTCTGCCGAACATCCTGCTGAACGGCACGACCGGTATCGCCGTGGGCATGGCGACGGACATTCCGCCGCACAACCTGCGTGAAGTGGCGAAAGCGGCCATCACCCTGATTGAGCAGCCAAAAACCTCGCTGGACGATCTGCTGGATATCGTGCAGGGGCCGGACTATCCGACCGAAGCCGAGATCATCACCTCGCGTGCGGAAATCCGTAAAATCTACCAGAACGGCCGCGGCTCCGTGCGCATGCGCGCGGTATGGACCAAAGAGGATGGCGCCGTGGTGATCACCGCGCTGCCGCACCAGGTCTCCGGCGCGAAGGTGCTGGAGCAGATTGCCTCCCAGATGCGCAATAAAAAGCTGCCGATGGTGGACGACCTGCGCGACGAATCGGACCACGAAAACCCGACCCGTCTGGTGATCGTGCCGCGCTCTAACCGCGTGGATATGGAGCAGGTGATGAACCACCTGTTCGCCACTACCGATCTGGAAAAAAGCTACCGCATCAACCTGAACATGATTGGTCTGGACGGTCGTCCGGCGGTGAAAAACCTGCTGGAGATCCTCACCGAATGGCTGGCCTTCCGCCGCGATACGGTGCGCCGCCGTCTGAACCATCGCCTGGAGAAAGTGCTTAAGCGCCTGCATATCCTCGAAGGTTTGCTGGTGGCGTTCCTCAACATTGACGAAGTGATTGAGATCATTCGTACCGAGGACGAACCTAAGCCTGCCCTGATGTCGCGCTTTGGCATCAGCGAAACCCAGGCTGAAGCGATCCTCGAACTGAAGCTGCGCCATCTCGCTAAGCTGGAAGAGATGAAGATCCGCGGCGAGCAGAACGAGCTGGAAAAAGAGCGCGATCAGCTTCAGGCGATTCTGGCGTCCGAGCGCAAGATGAACACCCTGCTGAAGAAAGAGTTGCAGGCCGATGCCGACGCCTTTGGCGACGACCGTCGTTCTCCGCTGCATGAGCGCGAAGAAGCGAAGGCGATGAACGAGCACGACATGCTGCCGTCCGAGCCGGTGACCATCGTGCTTTCCCAGAGCGGCTGGGTGCGTAGCGCCAAAGGCCACGATATCGACGCGCCGGGTCTGAGCTACAAATCCGGTGACAGCTTCAAGGCGGCGGTGAAGGGCAAGAGCAACCAGCCGGTGGCGTTTATCGACTCCACGGGCCGCAGCTACGCTATTGATCCGATCACGCTGCCATCCGCGCGCGGGCAGGGCGAACCGCTGACCGGCAAGCTGACGCTGCCGCCGGGCGCCACGGTTGACCATATGCTGATGGAAGCCGACGATCAAAAACTGCTGATGGCGTCTGATGCTGGCTACGGCTTTATCTGCACCTTTAACGATCTGGTATCGCGTAACCGCGCCGGTAAAGCGCTGATCAGCCTGCCGGATAACGCCCACGTCATGCCGCCGCTGATCATCGAGAACGAAAGCGATATGCTGCTGGCGATCACCGCTGCCGGACGCATGCTGATGTTCCCGGTCAGCGATCTGCCGGAGCTGTCGAAAGGGAAGGGCAACAAGATCATCAGTATCCCGTCAGCGGAAGCGGCAAAAGGCGAAGATAGCCTGGCGCATCTCTTCCTGCTGCCGCCGCAGAGCACGCTGACCATTCATGTCGGCAAACGTAAGATCAAACTGCGTCCGGAAGAGTTGCAGAAGGTGGTTGGCGAGCGCGGACGTCGCGGCTCACTGATGCGTGGCCTGCAGCGCATCGACCGCGTGGAGATCGACTCGCCGGCGCGCAGCAAAGCGGACGACAGCGAAGAGTAACCTGTTTCATCCCCCCCTCTTTCCGGAGGGGGATTACCATAAAATTTCCCGTAAAAACGTTGTTAATTCGTGCGTTGCGATTAACAATACGCGCTCGTAATAAAGTCCTTACCTGGCCACAGGTGAAGTATAATTGTCAGCTGTCAGGGCTTCAGAGGTCGCTATGCTATACATTGTTCGTCTTATTCTTACCGTTATTTACTGCATTCTGGTCTGTATTTTCGGATCGATTTATTGCCTGTTCAGCCCGCGTAACCCAAAACATGTCGCGACGTTCGGGCACATGTTTGGTCGCCTTGCGCCATTGTTCGGCCTGAAGGTTGAAAAGCGTCTGCCTGAAGGGGCGGAGGATTTCGGTAACGCCATCTATATCGCTAACCATCAGAACAACTACGATATGGTGACGGCCTCAAATATTGTTATTCCGCCGACCGTAACCGTCGGGAAAAAGAGCCTGCTGTGGATCCCGCTTTTCGGCCAACTGTACTGGCTCACCGGTAACTTGCTGATTGACCGCAACAACCGTGCGAAAGCGCATGGCACCATTGCGGAAGTGGTGGATCAGTTTAAAAAGCGCCGGATCTCAATCTGGATGTTCCCGGAAGGGACGCGCAGCCGCGGTCGCGGCCTGCTGCCGTTCAAGACCGGCGCGTTTCATGCTGCAATTGCGGCAGGCGTTCCAATTATTCCCGTGTGCGTTTCCAATACATCGAATAAGATTAATCTTAACCGTCTGAAAAACGGACTGGTCATTGTCGAAATGCTACCGCCGGTGGATACCTCCAAATACGGTAAAGACCAGGTGCGCGAGCTGGCCACGCACTGCCGCGAGCTGATGGCTCAGCACATTGCACAGCTCGATAAAGAAGTTGCAGAGCGAGAAGCCGCCGGTAAGATTTAACCCGGTTTCGTTCAAGGGAAAACGAATTCCCGCGTTGTTAGTCGTTTCAGATGGAGCTTATATGTCACTCAGTCGGCGTCAGTTTATTCAGGCTTCGGGTATCGCCCTTTGTGCGGGTGCGATGCCGCGGACAGCCAGCGCCGCCGGGCAGCAACAGCCGCTGCCTATTCCGCCGTTGATTGAATCCCGTCGCGGACAGCCGCTATTCCTCACGCTTCAGCGTAGCCACTGGTCCTTTACCCAGGGAACGCGCGCGCAGGTATGGGGCATTAACGGACGCTACCTCGGGCCGACCATTCGCGTGTGGAATGGGGATGACGTCAAGCTCATCTACAGTAACCGGACGACGGAAAATGTCGCAATGACCGTCAGTGGGTTGCAGGTGCCGGGGCCGCTGATGGGCGGCGCGGCGCGCATGATGTCGCCGAATGCCGACTGGGCGCCCGTCCTCCCGATTCGTCAGAGCGCGGCGACATTGTGGTATCACGCCAACACCCCGAACCGCACCGCCCAGCAGGTCTATAACGGCCTGGCCGGGATGTGGCTGATTGAAGATGAGGTCAGTAAAACGCTGCCGATCCCGAATCACTACGGTGTTGATGATTTCCCGATCATTATTCAGGACAAGCGTCTGGATAACTTCGGTACGCCGGAGTACAGCGAGCCGGGCAGCGGTGGCTTTGTGGGCGATACGCTGCTGGTTAACGGCGCGCAAAGCCCGTATGTCGAAGTGTCTCGTGGTTGGGTGCGCCTGCGTCTGTTGAATGCCTCTAACTCGCGCCGCTACCTGCTGCAAATGAGCGACGGCCGCGCCCTGCATGTGATTTCAGGCGATCAGGGGTTATTACCTGCGCCGGTGTCGGTGAAACAGCTGGCGCTTGCGCCGGGCGAACGTCGTGAAATCCTCGTGGATATGACCAACGGGGATGAAGTGTCCGTGACCTGCGGCGAAGCGGCAAGCATTGTTGACCGCATTCGCGGCTTCTTTGAACCGTCGAGCGTTCTGGTCTCCACGCTGGTGCTGACGCTGCGCCCGACCGGCCTGTTGCCGCTGGTGACCGACAGTCTGCCGATGCGCCTGCTGCCGCAGGAAATTGTGACCGGCCCTGCAGTACGCAGTCGCGATATCAGCCTTGGCGACGATCCGGGCATCAACGGCGCGCTGTGGGACGTAAACCGTATTGATATCACCGCCCAGCAGGGAACCTGGGAGCGCTGGACCGTCCGCTCGGAGATGCCGCAGTCGTTCCATATTGAAGGGGTGTCATTCCTGATCCGCAACGTCAACGGGGCGATGCCGTTCCCTGAAGACAGGGGCTGGAAAGACACCGTCTGGGTGGATGGGCAGGTTGAACTGCTCGTCTACTATGGACAGCCGTCATGGCCGCACTTCCCGTTCCTGTTCCACAGCCAGACGCTGGAGATGATGGACAGGGGGTCGGTAGGGCAGATGCTGGTGAATCCGGCACCGTAAAACGAGTCGGGTGGCGGCTTCGCCTTACCCGACCTACAGGCCCGTAGGCCCGGTAAGCGTAGCGTCACCGGGCAATAAATACCCCTTCATTTCCCCCGATAAACCAGCGTATAATCCCGCTCCTTTTGTCTATTTTTTCTTCGGAAGCATTATGAGCGCAATTTCCCTGATCCAGCCGGATCGCGACCTCTTCTCCTGGCCCCAGTACTGGGCAGCCTGCTTTGGACCGGCGCCGTTCCTGCCGATGTCCCGGGAAGAGATGGATCAACTGGGCTGGGACAGCTGCGATATCATTCTGGTGACGGGTGATGCGTATGTCGATCACCCGAGCTTTGGCATGGCGATCTGCGGCCGTATGCTGGAAGCTCAGGGTTTCCGCGTGGGGATTATTTCTCAGCCTGACTGGAACAGCAAAGACGACTTTATGCGTCTGGGTAAACCTAACCTGTTCTTTGGCGTGACCGCGGGCAACATGGACTCGATGATCAACCGCTATACCGCGGACCGTAAGCTGCGTCATGACGACGCTTATACGGCTGACAACGTGGCGGGTAAACGTCCCGATCGCGCGACCCTCGTCTACACCCAGCGATGCAAAGAAGCATGGAAAGACGTGCCGGTGATCCTGGGCGGCATCGAGGCGAGCCTGCGCCGCACCGCGCACTACGACTACTGGTCTGACACCGTGCGCCGTTCGGTGCTGGTGGATTCGAAAGCCGACATGCTGATCTTCGGCAACGGCGAGCGTCCGCTGGTGGAAGTGGCGCATCGCCTGGCGCAGGGTGAAGCGGTCAGCGAGATCCGCGACGTGCGCAACACCGCGATCATGGTGAAAGAGGCGCTGCCGGGCTGGAGCGGGGTGGATTCCCGCATTATCGATATGCCGGGCAAAATCGACCCTATCCCGCACCCGTACGGTGACGATCTGCCGTGCGCGGATAACAAACCAGTTGAGCCGAAGAAAGCGGAAGCAAAGGCCGTGGTGGTGCAGCCGCCGCGTCCGAAGCCGTGGGAAAAGACCTATGTGCTGCTGCCGTCATATGAGAAGGTCAAAGCTGACAAGGTGCTCTACGCACACGCCTCCCGTATTCTGCACCATGAAACCAACCCGGGCTGTGCCCGCGCGTTGATGCAAAAGCACGGCGAGCGTTATATCTGGGTTAACCCGCCGGCGATCCCGCTCTCTACCGAAGAGATGGACAGCGTTTTTGCCCTGCCGTACAAGCGTGTGCCGCATCCGTCATATGGCAACAGCCGTATTCCGGCGTACGAGATGATCCGCTTCTCGGTCAACATCATGCGCGGCTGCTTCGGCGGGTGCTCCTTCTGTTCGATCACCGAACACGAAGGTCGTATTATTCAGAGCCGTTCCGAAGAGTCGATTGTTAACGAGATCGAAGCCATTCGCGACACGGTCCCGGGCTTTACCGGCGTAATCTCCGATCTGGGTGGTCCAACGGCTAACATGTACATGCTGCGCTGCAAATCGCCGCGCGCTGAGCAGACCTGTCGTCGTCTCTCCTGCGTCTATCCGAGCATTTGCGAGCATATGGACACCAACCACGAGCCGACGATCAACCTTTACCGTCGCGCCCGTGACCTGAAAGGCATCAAGAAGATCCTGATCGCCTCCGGCGTGCGTTACGACATTGCGGTGGAAGATCCGCGCTACATCAAAGAGCTGGCGACGCACCACGTTGGCGGTTATCTGAAGATCGCCCCGGAGCACACCGAAGAGGGCCCGCTGTCCAAAATGATGAAGCCGGGCATGGGCAGCTATGACCGCTTTAAACAGCTGTTTGATACCTTTTCAAAACAGGCGGGGAAAGAGCAGTATCTGATCCCATACTTCATCTCCGCGCACCCCGGCACCCGTGATGAAGACATGGTGAACCTGGCGCTGTGGCTGAAGCAGCGTCGATTCCGTCTGGATCAGGTGCAGAACTTCTACCCGTCGCCGCTCGCTAACTCGACGACCATGTATTACACCGGCAAAAACCCGCTAAGTAAGATTGGCTATAAGAGTGAAGACGTGGTGGTGCCGAAAGGGGATAAACAGCGCCGTCTGCACAAAGCGCTGCTGCGCTATCACGACCCGAAAAACTGGCCGCTGATCCGTCAGGCGCTGGAAGAGATGGGGAAAAAGCACCTGATCGGCTCGCGTCGTGATTGCCTGGTGCCTGCGCCAACGCTGGAAGAGATGCGCGAAGCGCGCCGCCAGAACCGCAATACGCGCCCGGCGCTGACCAAGCACACGCCAATTGTGCATCAGCGTTCGAACGGTGGGGCTTCGGGGACGAAAAAAACGGGAAAACGTAAGATCGGATAACGATGATGCCCTCACCCCGGCCCTCTCCCACAGGGAGAGGGTGGAAAGCATTCCCTCTCCCTGTGGGAGAGGGTTAGGGTGAGGGGAAACTACCCGCCAAACTGATCCGGATCCGGGCCTAAACGTTTACCTTTATCCAGCTTCGCAATCTCACCCAGCTCGTCTTTATCCAGGCGGAAATCCCAGACGTCGAAGTTCTCGGCGATACGCGATGGCGTGACCGATTTCGGGATCACCACCAGACCGCTATCCAGATGCCAGCGAATGACGATCTGCGCCGGCGTTTTGCCGTACTTATCCGCCAGTTCACGAATGATTTTCTGGTCAAACACCCCTTCGCCGCCCTGGGCCAGCGGGCTCCAGGATTCGGTCTGGATCTTGTGCGTGGCGTTCCACGAATGAAGCTGGCGCTGCTGCATCAGCGGGTGTAGCTCAATCTGGTTAATCACCGGCGCGACGCCCGTTTCATCAATCAGGCGTTGCAGGTGATGAACCTGGAAATTACAGACGCCGATGCTTTTTATCAGCCCCTCTTTTTGCAGCTCAATCATCCCTTTCCAGGCATCAACGTAATGGTCGATAGCCGGTACCGGCCAGTGCATGAGATAAAGATCGACGAAATCGAGCTGGAGTTTCTCCAGGCTCTCCTGCAACGCTTCGCGGGGACGCTTTTGATCGTCGTTCCACAGCTTGGTGGTGATGAATAACTCATCGCGGGGAATGCCAGCGCTGGCAAGCGCGGTCCCCACGCCGTCCTCGTTTTTATAGGCGGCGGCGGTATCAATGGACCGATAGCCGACTTCCAGGGCTTTATGAATGGCGGAGACGACCTCGTCGTTACCGGCTTTCCATACACCTAGCCCCAGCTGGGGCATCACGTTGCCGTCCTGTAGCTTGATTACGGTTTGGTTTGCCATTTTTCCTCCTTCAGGTGCTCATCGCCGGAGGGAACCTCCGACGATGTGATGTGCATTAAGTCTGGACGAAATGTCAAAAAACGAAAGTCAGGATCCTAAAAACGCTTAGCGTGCCGCTTCGTAAATACGACGGCTGACGTCCAGGGTGATGTCGCCGTGCTCGCCGATCTGCGTCATACCGTGTGCTTCCAGCTTCGCCAGCAGGGCAGGGATGGAGCTGCCGTCCAGGCCGTAGTCAGAGAGACGCGTTGGCACGCCCAGGCTTTCAAAGAAGTGACGGGTGGCTGCAATTGCGGCATCAATACGCGCATCGTCGGAACCCTCGGTGATGTTCCAGACGCGTTCGGCGTACTGGAGCAGTTTGGCGCGTTTAGCGTCACGTTTTTCATTCCACAGCGCAGGCAGAACCACCGCCAGCGTCTGGGCGTGATCCAGGCCGTGCATCGCCGTCAGCTCGTGACCGAGCATATGGGTCGCCCAGTCCTGTGGCACGCCTGCACCGATAAGGCCATTCAGTGCCTGTGTTGCAGCCCACATCACGTTAGCACGCACGTCATAGTTTTCAGGTTCTTTCAGCGCTTTCGGACCTTCTTCAATCAGCGTCAACAGAATGCCTTCCGCGAAACGATCCTGAATTTTGGCGTTCACCGGGTAAGTGACGTACTGCTCAACGGTGTGAACAAAGGCGTCGACCACGCCGTTCGCCACCTGACGCGCAGGCAGGGTATAGGTGTAAACCGGATCGAGGATCGCGAACACGGGCTGAACATGTTCGTTCATAAAGGCCTGCTTGTCACCGGTGGTTTTACGGGAGATGACCGCGCCTTTGTTGGACTCAGAGCCGGTGGCCGGCAGCGTCAGCACGGAGCCCATCGGGATCGCACTGCTGATGTCGCTGCCGCCCGTTTCCAGAATATGCCACGGGTCGATGCCGTCAGCGTAATGCGCTGCCGCCGCGATGAATTTGGTGCCGTCCAGCACGGAACCGCCGCCCACCGCCAGCAGGAAAGTGATCTGCTCCTCACGGGCGATTTTTACCGCGTTCATCAGCGTTTCATAAGACGGGTTAGGCTCGATACCGCCGAACTCGCGTACGTCCAGCCCTTCCAGAGCGCTGTAAACCTGATCCAGTACGCCGGTTTTTTTCACGCTGCCGCCGCCGTAGGTAATCAGGACGCGGGCGTCCGTCGGGATTTGCGCGCGCAGGTCAGCGATAGCGTATTTACCAAACAGAATGCGGGTTGGGGTGTGAAGATTAAAGTTGTTCATGGCTTGTTCCCTGTAGTGGGTAAAAAATCGTGGTGGCGCAGAAGGCAACCTGATGCTGCACATTGTGGCGGGCAGGCGCTATCCTCTCAATGCACATTCCTGCCGATGTCTTGCCCATTTCTACAGCGCTCTGGAGAAACGGTAAGAAAATGCGCACACTGTTAGCGTCGGAAACCGTACCCGGAGTAACTGAAAATGAACCGTGATGCCATCTGCCGCCAGCTAACGTCGCAGATTAAAAGACTGATAGATAACGGAAATGATTCGGCTGAGCTGTTGCCGGATATCCGATTGCTCTACGGTACCCAGCCCGGAACGCGCACCCCGGTGATGTATCAGCCCGGCATCGTGTTTCTCTTTTCTGGCCATAAGATTGGCTATATCAATGAGCGCGTGTTCCGTTACGACACCAATGAATATCTGCTTCTGACTGTACCTTTACCCTTCGAATGTGAAACTTTCGCGACAGAGGAGGTACCGCTGGCCGGGATCCGCGTCAACGTCGACATTCTCCAGTTGCAGGAGTTGCTGATGGAGATTGGGGAGGACGAACTTTTCCGGCCGTCGATGGCGGCAAGCGGTATCAACTCCGCGACCTTATCGGAGGAAATTCTCTGCGCGATTGAACGCCTGTTAGACGTGATGGAAAGGCCTCTGGACGCGCGTATTCTCGGAAAGCAGATTATCCGCGAAATTCTTTACCATGTGCTGCTGGGACCGGGCGGCGGGGCGCTGCTGGCGCTGGTAAGCCGGCAAACGCACTTCAGCCTGATTAGCCGCGTGCTGAAGCGCATCGAGAGCCAGTACACGGAAAACCTCAGCGTTGATCAGCTGGCGGCGGAAGCCAATATGAGCGTCTCGGCGTTTCACCATAACTTTAAATCCGTCACCAGCACGTCGCCGTTGCAGTACCTCAAAACCTACCGTCTGCATAAGGCGCGGATGCTGATGATCCACGATGGCATGAAGGCCAGCGCCGCGGCAATGCGGGTCGGGTATGAAAGCGCGTCGCAGTTTAGTCGGGAGTTTAAGCGTTACTTCGGCGTCACGCCGGGGGAAGATGCGTCACGTATCAGAACCATGCAGGGAGCGTGAGGGGAAACGGAGGCCGGGTAAGCGGTAGCGCCACCCGGCTTTTATTTATGCGCTGCAATACTTTTTCTTGATCACCACCGCAATGGTACCCACCAGCCCTGCAACCAGCAGGAAAATCGGCAGGATCATCAGGAAGGTCATCACCTGGTCTTCATGGCGCTTAACAAAGGGGATCATATTCAGCGCGTAGCCGAGTGTGGTGACCACGCCCACCCAGAGCAGGGCGCTCAGCCAGTTGAAGAACTGGAAGCGGCGGTTAGAGAGGCCTGAAATACCCGCCATGGTAGGCAACAGGGTGCGAACGAACGCCAGAAAACGCCCGGCAAGCAACGCCAGCAGGCCGTGACGGTCAAACATGCAGGTCGCGCGCTGATGATATTTATGCGGCAGCTGCGCCAGCCAGCCTTTCACCACGCGGGTGTTTCCAAGCCAGCGCCCTTGCAGGTAGCTCAGCCAGCATCCGAGACTGGCCGCAGAGGTGAGGATCACCATTGTCGGTGCGAAGTCCATCACGCCCTTGCCGATTAACGCCCCTGCGAGCAGGAGCAGGCTGTCACCGGGTAAAAATGAGGCTGGCAGTAATCCATTTTCCAGAAACAGCGTCGCGAACATCACGAAATAGACAATCCCGACGACATGTGGGTCCGCCAGCGCGGCAAAATCGTGTTGCCAGAGCGCCGTGATGATATTTTGAATAACAGCCATGGACTTTCCTGTGGAACAGCAGATATAACGCTATTGTACTCCCAATTTTGCCTGTCGGGGTTGATCGCAGGCGCATCTCATACAGACTTTTCTGCTTGCGGTGTTCAGAATGGCGTCCAGGGAGTACATGTCAGCCAGCACTTTACACGATGCGCTCAAATCCTGCCGATAAATCCGCAATTAAATCGTCCACATTTTCCAGCCCGATATGCAGGCGGATTAAGGTCCCCTCGAAGTCCACCTCGCCGCCCGGGCGCAGGGCCGCAATCTGCTCCGGCTGATTGGGCAGGATCAACGATTCAAACCCACCCCATGAATAGGCCATGCTGAAGAGGGTAAAGTTATCCAGATAGCTTGCCAGCTCGGCGTCATTCAGGCGCTTCTTAAGAACAAATGAGAACAACCCGCTGCTGCCCGTAAAGTCACGTTGCCAGTATTCGTGGCCCTTGCTGCCAGGCAGCGCCGGATGGTTAACGCGCTCCACCTGTGGATGCAGCGCCAGCCACTGTGCAATTTGCAGGCTGCTTTCGTGATGCTGACGCAGACGCACGCCGAGCGTACGGATGCCCCGGCTGGTCATGTAGGCGGTATCGGCATCCACCATCTGGCCCATCAGGTAGGCGTTTTCACGCAATTGCTCCCAGCAGCGGGCATTAGATACCGCCGTACCGATCATGCCGTCTGAGTGGCCAATCAGGTATTTGGTCGCCGCCTGAATGGAGATATCGATGTCAAATTCCAGGGCTTTAAACAGCACACCTGCCGCCCAGGTGTTGTCGATCATGATGATCGCTTCCGGCGCTATGCTGCGCACCGCCTTCACGATGGCCGGGACGTCATGCACTTCCATGGTGATGGAGCCGGGAGATTCCAGGAACACAACGCGCGTGTTGGGCTGAATAAGCCCGGCAATACCGGCCCCAATCAGCGGATCGAACCAGCTGGTGGTGACGCCGAGCTTGCTGAGTATTTTGGTGCAGAAGTCCTGGCTTGGCTCGTAGGCGGTATTGGTCATCAGGATGTGGTCACCCTGTTCAACAAACGCCAGAATGGTATTGGCGACCGCCGCCGCACCGCACGGGAACAGCGCGCAGCCCGCGCCGCCCTCCAGTTCGCACATGGCTTCCTGCAACGAGAAATGGGTTAACGTGCCACGGCGACCGTAAAACAGCCCGCCCTTCGCGCGATTACGCGTGGCGATTTTTTTATCTTCGACGGTATCAAACACCAGCGAGGAGGCACGCTGGATCACGCTGTTGACCGAGCCCTGGGTGTATTTTTTACTGCGTCCTGCCTGCACCAGCGTGGTCTCAAGCTGCTTTTTAGTCATGTTCGCTAACCCTATTTTTATACGTCTGGACGTCCAGACTACCACGATTGTCAGAATGTGCATCCGGATGCTTATCGAATAAGCAGAAAATATTATCAAATATTCGCATAAGAAATTTTTACTGCGTAAGCGCAAGGAAAGTGAGCGAAAATTACGGCACTATGTAAATACTAATGAGAACTACTATCAATTCGACGACGTTTTGATATTATTACGTTCAGATTGTGTGATTTGCGTCCTGGAGATACAGAGTGGGTAATAATTTGATGCAGACGGATCTCTCCGTTTGGGGCATGTATCAACATGCTGACATCGTCGTTAAGGTTGTGATGATCGGCCTGATTCTGGCGTCCGTGATCACCTGGGCTATCTTCTTCAGCAAGAGCGCCGAACTTCTTTCACAAAAACGCCGCCTCAAGCGTGAGCAGAAGCAGCTGGCGGAAGCCCGCTCTCTGGATCAGGCTTCTGATATCACCTCATCCTTCCATGCGAAAAGCCTGACTACCCTGTTAGTGAACGAAGCGCAGAACGAGCTGGAACTCTCCGCAGGCAGTGAAGATAACGAAGGCATTAAAGAGCGTACCGGCTTCCGTCTGGAGCGTCGCGTTGCGGCCGTGGGTCGTCATATGGGCCGCGGTAACGGCTACCTGGCGACTATCGGCGCTATCTCCCCGTTCGTCGGCCTGTTCGGTACCGTCTGGGGCATCATGAACAGCTTTATCGGTATCGCCCAGACGCAGACCACTAACCTTGCGGTCGTCGCGCCGGGTATCGCAGAAGCGCTGCTGGCAACGGCTATCGGTCTGGTTGCCGCTATCCCTGCGGTAGTTATCTATAACATCTTCGCGCGCATGATTGGCAGTTACAAAGCCACACTGGGTGACGTTGCCGCGCAGGTTCTGCTGCTGCAAAGCCGCGATCTGGACCTGAACGCCAGCGCCGTTAAACCGGTGCATGCGGCGTCCAAACTGCGCGTAGGTTGATTGTATGGCAATGCGTCTTAATGAAAATCTGGACGATAACGGTGAAATGCATGAGATCAACGTGACGCCGTTTATCGACGTCATGCTGGTTCTGCTGATTATCTTTATGGTTGCCGCGCCGCTGGCGACGGTGGACGTGAAGGTGAATCTGCCAGCGTCCTCCAGCCAGCCGCAGCCGCGTCCGGAAAAGCCTGTCTACCTGTCCGTGAAGGCCGATAAGTCCATGTTCCTGGGCAACGATCCGGTGACGGATGCCTCGGTTATTCCGGCGCTGGACCAGCTGACCGGCGGCAAGAAAGACACCACCGTCTTCTTCCGCGCGGATAAAACCGTCGATTATGAAACCATGATGAAGGTAATGGACACGCTGCATCAGGCGGGATACCTGAAGATTGGTCTGGTCGGCGAAGAGAAAGCGGCCGCGAAGTAAAACGAAGGCGAAGCCGCCTTCCGTGCCGGGTGGCGGCTTCGCCTTACCCGGCCTACAATCTCAGGCTAGCGCCGCCGGGCGAACCACGTTGTCAGCAGTTAGAAGATGTTGTTGACGCCTCTTCATCGAGCGCCACGCAGGTGACGTTTGATGTGCGATAGTTGCCTTCCGAGAGTTTACGGGTCAGGCGCAGGGTGGCTGTCTCGCGTGCCAGCAGGTACTGATAGTTCGCCTCCAGTCGCCCAAGGATCTTCTCTTTAAGCTCAGGGCGCTGCTCAATAATGGCGTTCATCACCGCGCCGTAAATCTCCTCTTTGGCCTGCAAGGCATAAATTTCCCGACGGTTCTGCCATTTCAGGCGCACCAGCGTGGCCGGAATCGAAACCAAGTCCTGCGTTATTCGCGTCATCTCGTCATTTTTTATCTTTTTCAGGGCGTCGAGATTCTGCTTTAAGATAAATTCATCGCTTTTCTTATCATCTAAAGTCAAATAAACGTTATTACCGCTATCATCATTCACGTTAATCATCCCCCAGGTTATAAAAAATGGGATTGCTTTTTTCACGCGTAATTAAGTTAAGCCAAATTTCATTGCCAGCTTCATTTATTTGCTGTGTTTTCTCGGCCATTATTTGACTTAGAGCCTGGGCATCTATTTCCCCTTCGGCCTGTAAATCATTTAGCAGATGAACTAAGGCTTCAATCTTGATGGCACGAAATAACCGTTCTTTTAAATGGCGATCGTGCTCTTCCAGCACCATATTACGGGATTTGCCGGTGCGTGAAACACCAATTAATATATCGGCTTCATAGTCGGAGAGTTTTCTTTTTCCTTGAGTGAAATTCGCCTCTTTATCTGCTTCCGTCGAAGGCTGTTCCACAGGCGTAATGTGGTACTTTGCCGGGACAAGATTGTCGGGCAGCATTTTAATTTCCTTTAATTTCAAAAGGGTGGGGTTGGAAAAAGGGTGAGATTCGTTGACAATATCATGAGGCAATTTTAAAATCAAAAAAAATGGAGCCTACCCATGAACAGCATTTTCTTCACGGTCGTAACGTTACTATTACTGACCGCTGGCGTGCTTTTATTGATGCAAGAGTTCAATAAAACGAAAGTGTCAAATGACGCCAGTGAACCACCGCAGCCTGAATTGATGTCCAAAGAGGAGGGGGAAGATCATTTCTCCGTCTTGATGAACGCCGTGACGCCAGTCTGGTACTGGCGGGTGAATCACGAATATATCGATTTTCTCCATGCGACAATTAAGCGAATGAAAATGGCCGAAATTAATGATACGCCCGGCCTGTTCGACGCGCAGCGCCGCTGTAGCGACCTTAATTCGGCGGTCTATAAATATTACGACAATATCAAAAAGCGCTGTCTGAATGGCGAGAAGGTGTCGTATTCCGATTTAGACGTATTAAATCTGCGCCAGTGTTTTCGCGAGTTTAGCCTGGAAGCCTACCCGGAACTGGTCGCACTGGTCTGGCCGGAGTATGCGCGTCCGGATGTGGATCCCAACGAGGTATAGTTGAGATATACTGAGCGCTGGTTTCGTTTGCAGACAGGATTTTATGGAACGCTTCTTTGAAAACGCAATGTATGCCTCTCGCTGGCTGCTCGCACCCGTCTATTTTGGTCTCTCTCTGGCGCTGGTCGCCCTGACGATCAAGTTCTTCCAGGAGATATTCCACGTCCTGCCAAACATTTTCTCCGTGGCAGAAGCCGATTTGATTCTGGTTCTGCTGTCGCTGGTGGATATGACGCTGGTAGGAGGATTACTGGTGATGGTGATGTTCTCCGGTTATGAGAATTTCGTCTCTCAGCTTGATATCGCCGAGCACAAAGAAAAGCTCAACTGGCTGGGGAAAATGGACGCCTCATCGCTGAAAAATAAAGTCGCGGCGTCGATTGTGGCGATTTCGTCTATTCACCTGTTACGTGTCTTTATGGATGCTAAAAACGTCCCGGATAATAAGCTGATGTGGTATGTGATTATCCACCTGACGTTTGTACTGTCGGCGTTTGTGATGGGCTATCTGGATAAGATCAGTAAGAAATAAATTTACAGCGCCCCTCACCCTGCCCTCTCCCCTCTGGGGAGAGGGTTAGGGTGAGGGGCGAAAGCATCGGACCGCACTATTTATTTATCCGACGACGCCTGCCACAAATTCAGCTCACCATCCGCCACGTGCTGGTCAATCCGCGTCAGTTCATCTTCGGTAAAGCACAGGTTATTCAGCGCCTGAACGTTCTCTTCCAGTTGCTCCGGGCGGCTCGCGCCGATCAGCACCGACGTTACACGTGTATCTTTCAACAGCCAGCTTAGCGCCATCTGCGCCATCGTCTGCCCGCGCGCGTGCGCCATCTCGTTCAGCAGACGAAGGCTGCTCAGGTTGGCTTCGGTCAGCATTTTCTCCGTCAGGCCACGCACTTTCTTCCCTTCGCGCTGCATACGTGAACCGTCCGGAATACCGTTCAGGTATTTCCCGGTCAGCAGGCCCTGCGCCAGCGGGGTAAAGGCGATACAGCCCGTTCCGTTTTTCTCCAGCGCGTCCAGCAGACCAGTCTTGTCGACCCAGCGGTTAAGCAGGTTGTAAGACGGCTGGTGGATCAAAAGCGGGATCTTCCACTCGCGCAGCAATTCGGCCATCGCCGTCGTGCGTTCCGTGGAGTAGGACGAAATGCCGACGTACAGCGCTTTTCCGCTCTGCACCGCGTGTGCCAACGCGGCGGCGGTCTCTTCCATCGGCGTGTTTTCGTCTACGCGGTGAGAATAGAAAATATCCACATACTCCACGCCCATGCGTTTCAGGCTCTGGTCGAGGCTGGCGAGCAGATACTTACGTGAACCGCCCGAACCATACGGTCCTGGCCACATGTCGTAGCCCGCTTTGGTGGAGATGATCAGCTCGTCGCGATATCCGGCAAAATCTTCTCGCAGCAGGCGGCCAAAATTTTCTTCAGCGCTGCCTGGAGGGGGGCCGTAGTTGTTGGCAAGGTCAAAATGGGTAATGCCGAGATCGAAGGCCTTACGCAGCAGCGCGCGCTGGGAATCGAGCGCCTGAATGTGGCCAAAGCTGTGCCACAGACCCAGCGACAGCGCCGGTAAGCGCAGGCCGCTTTTGCCGCAGTATCGGTACTGCATGTTTTCGTATCGGCCGGTGTAAGGGTGCCAGGACATGATGTCTCCTTTCTTATCGGTGAATTTTCGAAACAGCGTTTTTATTCTAAGCTTATCAAATCATAAATCATGGAGATAAGCGATGACGCGCCTGACTGCCAAAGATTTTCCGCAAGAGCTGCTTGATTACTATGACTATTACGCCCACGGTAAAATCAGCAAACGCGAATTTCTGAATCTCGCGGCGCGCTATGCCGCAGGCGGCGTAACGGCGCTGATGCTGTTTAATATGCTTAAACCCAACTACGCCCTCGCGGAGCAGGTTAAATTCACCGATCCCGATATTCGTCCGGAATACATCACTTATCCCTCGCCCAATGGTCACGGCGAAGTGCGCGGTTACCTGGTGAAGCCGGCCAAAGCTACCGCGAAAACGCCCGCGGTAGTGGTCGTGCATGAGAACCGGGGGCTGAATCCGTATATTGAAGACGTGGCACGACGCGTGGCGAAAGCGGGGTATATCGCGCTGGCTCCCGACGGCCTGAGCTCGGTGGGGGGATACCCCGGCAACGACGACGAAGGAAAGGTTTTGCAGCAGAAGGTCGACCCGACAAGGCTGATGAACGACTTTTTTGCCGCCATAGAGTTTATGAAAAATCATCCGGAAGCCACCGGGAAGGTGGGGATTACCGGTTTTTGCTACGGCGGCGGCGTATCGAATGCCGCCGCCGTAGCGTATCCGGAACTCGACTGTGCGGTGCCCTTCTATGGTCGTCAGCCGCGGGTGGAGGATGTGCCAAAAATTAGCGCGCCGCTCCTGCTTCATTATGCCGAGCTGGACAAAAATATTAACGAGGGCTGGCCTGCCTATGAAGCCGCGCTGAAATCAAATAATAAGGTTTATGAAGCGTATATCTACCCCGGCGTAAACCATGGATTTCACAACGATTCTACCCCACGCTATGACCAGCCCGCAGCCGAGCTGGCCTGGTCAAGAACGTTAAGCTGGTTTAAAAAATATCTGGAATGATAAGCCCTGCTTAAATAAATCATCACAAAGGGTTATCTTTTCCCCTGTCCCTGCCGATAACGAGGGTAGTACTCGCCTCTGGGCGAATTCACCCTCACGGCAAGGAATACTCAATGAAGATGCTTCGTAATTTCACCATCCGTTTCGTCATGCTGACGGTACTGGGGATCTTTTGTGTCATGTGGGCAGGCGTGGGGCTTTACAGCACCTGGTCTCTGTCTCGTGTTTCTGATGGTAATGACGTTGACCGCCAGCTGGTCAGGCAAATGACGGTGCTGAGCCAGGGCAACGATCAGTATTTCCGTTTCGTCACCCGCCTGAGCCGGGCGATGGAAGCTAAAGCAGCGGGCGGCACGCCGGACCTGGCTCCTGCTCAGCAGGCGCTGGATAACATGAGTAAAAAGCTGGCAGAGATGAAGGCTATCTCCCCGGGCCCGATGGATGAAAAGGTCTCTGCACAGGTGATTTCCACCTGGCAGGCGCTGCTCGATCGGGGCGTTACGCCTCAGATGGTGCAGGCAAAGCAGGCGACGCTCGAAGGCTATCGTCAGCATGCCAACAACGTTACGCCGCCGCTAAGCCGCGCGTTTGGCGCCGCGGTTGAGAACTTTAACAATTCTGCGGTGAAGGCGCTCGACAGTACGCGCGTTGTGGTCGACAGCCTGACCAGCATGACCCGGACGGTGATTATCACCGCCACGATCGTGGGTCTGCTGATCCTGCTGTTCACCGACCGCTACCTGGTGGCGCTGCTGGTAAAACCGCTGGAGCGTATCCGTCAGCAGTTCCGCCAGATTGCGCAGGGCGATCTCAGCCAGCCGATTGAGCCCATTGGCCGCAACTGCGTGGGGCAACTGGTTCCGCTGCTGAGCGCCATGCAGGACAGCCTGCGGGAGGCGGTCAGCACGATTCGTTCCGGCAGCGAAAATATCTGGCGCGGGGCAACGGAGATCTCCAGCGGGAATAACGATCTCTCTTCGCGTACCGAAGAGCAGGCCGCTGCGCTGGAAGAGACCGCGGCCAGCATGGAGCAGCTTACCGCAACGGTGAAGCTGAACGCCGAAAGCGCGCGCCAGGCCAGCCAGCTTGCGGATGTCGCCTCCAGTACGGCCAGCCGCGGCGGGTCGCTGGTAGATGATGTGGTCACGACCATGAGCGGCATTTCGGACAGCTCGAAGAAAATTGCTGAAATCACTACCGTTATCAACAGCATCGCCTTCCAGACCAATATTCTGGCGCTGAACGCCGCGGTGGAAGCGGCTCGGGCCGGGGAGCAGGGGCGCGGTTTTGCGGTCGTGGCGGGTGAGGTGCGTAATCTGGCCAGCCGCAGCGCGAATGCGGCAAAAGAGATCGAAGGGCTGATTGCGGATTCCGTTGCCCGCGTGGAGCAGGGGGCGCAGCTGGTGAACGATACCGGCACGACGATGGAAGCTATCCTGCGCGACGTGACGGAGGTGACCGTCATTATGAAGCAGATCGCCACCGCGTCAGAGGAGCAGAGCAAAGGTATTTCTCAGGTCGGCGTAGCCATCACGCAGATGGACGGCGTGACCCAGCAGAATGCCTCGCTGGTGGAGCAGGTTTCCGCCGCTGCGGCTGCACTGGAACGGCAGACCGAAGAACTCCAGCGCTCAGTGCAGAAGTTCCGTCTCTCCGCGTAACATCATCGCGTCAGGCCGTCTCTGGCGGCCTGACATTTATCGCTCTGAATAATCTGTGTCACCTGCGACAGCTGACCGATTTTCACTTCGCTTGCCCGCATAAATTTACTTTTGTCGATCAGCAGCAGCGACTGGCTGGCCCGGTTTAACAGCAGCGCCTTAAAGCCCGCGTTGTGCTCGGACGGATCCCAAAGGACGCCATGCTCATCAACCCCTTCACACGAGAAGATAAACAGATCGATCTCCAGCCCTTTAAGCTGCGTCACCAGCGCCGGATTAACATAGCAGCGATACTTACGCTCAAGCGTTCCGCCGGAGCAGATAAGCGTGATCCGCTCGCGCTTCGCCATCTCGTGGCAGACAGGCAGGCTATTGGTAAACACGGTGAGTTCGATATCCGGAAGCTGGCGCGCCAGATGAAAGCAGGTCGAGCTGGCGTCGAGGGCGATGGTCATCCCTTCGCTGATCCAGCCCAGCGCATGTCGGGCAATATCGGCTTTGTCAGCATAATGGCTTTTCAGGCGTGCGCCAAAGGGTTCACCGCTGTCGCGGCTGTCCGGGTGAATCAGACGCGCACGCCCGTGCTGGCGCAGAAGTTTCCCCTGCTGCTGTAACGACTTCAGATCCCGGCGGATCGTCTCTTTGCTGACGGAGAGCTTTTCAGCCAGGGCATCAGTGGTCAGCCAGTCGCTTTTACTCAGCAGGGTGATGATGCTCTGCTGTCGGGTCGCTTTTAGCGTCTGGTCTGGCATTCGAGGATCCTTGCGCACGCGTGCTGACTCATTTTTCTCATCGCAGAAGAGGGGCGGCGAACCGCCCGGTCATGGGTCAATCCTGACGTTTATCTTCCGTCTGGGTATCGAAGTCGCTCGCTGAATGGCGCTCATGCAGCTGCTCGTTCAGCTCGCCGTTGGTGCGGTTAACAATGCGCCCGCGTTTAATGGCCGGGCGATTCGCCACATCTTTTGCCCAGCGCTGCACGTTGGTGTACTTCCCGGCGTCGAGGAATTCGGCGGCGTTGTAGACGCTGCCCAGCGCCACGCAGCCAAACCATGGCCAGACTGCCATATCCGCAATGGTATATTCCTCACCCGCTACATAACGACCGCGCCCCAGCTGCTTGTCCAGCACGTCGAACAGGCGTTTAGCCTCCATGGTGAAGCGATCGATAGCGTACTCAATCTTCACCGGCGCGTAGTTATAGAAGTGGCCAAAACCGCCGCCGAGGAACGGGGCCGCGCCCTGTAACCAGAACAGCCAGTTCAGGGTTTCCGTTCGTCCTGCCGGATCTTTTGGCAGGAAGTGACCAAATTTCTCGGCCAGATAGAGCAGGATATTGCCGGATTCAAAGACGCGCGTCGGCGGGGTGGTGGAGTGGTCACACAGTGCCGGGATCTTCGAGTTCGGGTTCACGTCGACAAAACCGCTGGAGAACTGATCGCCCTCACCGATGCGGATTAACCATGCGTCGTATTCCGCGCCCGTCACGCCCAGCGCCAGCAGCTCTTCCAGCATGATGGTAACTTTCTGTCCATTCGGCGTACCCAGAGAGTACAGCTGGAGCGGGTGCTCGCCCACAGGCAGCTCTTTCTCGTGCGTAGCGCCCGAGACGGGACGGTTGATATTGGCGAACGCGCCGCCGTTATTCTGTTTCCATTCCCACACTTTCGGTGGCTGATAGGTGTTATCTGACATGTTGGCCTGCCTTTTTGGTGTTGTGTTGAGGCAGTGTAGCAGGAGATAGGGGAACCGTTTAACGATGCGAGCGTAATGGGCAGGGCGGGTGTATGATAACGCCACCTCTGTCAGTTAATTACAACGTGCAGACGACGACAACCCCACAAAAAAATTGCCGCCTGCCTGTTTTAGGTTGGACACATGCGTAAAGGAACGTTAAGCAGTGACGCACCCTTCGGGACGTTATTAGGCTATGCGCCGGGTGGCGTGGCGATTTACTCTTCAAATTACGGCAGTCTCGATCCGCGGCACTATCCGGAAGACGCGGAATTCCGCAGCTATATCGGCAACGAATACATGGGCCATAAATGGCAGTGCGTTGAGTTTGCGCGCCGTTTCCTGTTTCTCAACCACGGGTTTGTCTTTACCGACGTCGGGATGGCGTGGGAGATCTTCTCCCTGCGTTTTTTACGCCAGGTGGTAAACGACAATATCCTGCCGCTACAGGCCTTTGCTAATGGCTCGAAGCGCGCGCCGCAGGCCGGTGCGCTGCTCATCTGGCAAAAGGGCGGTGAGTTTCAAGAGACCGGCCACGTCGCCGTCATCACCCAGTTGCTGGACGACAAAGTGCGCATTGCCGAGCAGAACGTTATTCACTCTCCGCTGCCGATGGGGCAGCAGTGGACGCGCGAGCTGCGTCTGAGCGTTGAGAACGGTTGCTATACGCTTCATGATACGTTCAGCGATACCGAGATCCTCGGCTGGATGATCCAGACGGAGGAGACGGAACACAGTATTCCTCAGCCGGAGATCGACGGTGAGCTGCTGAAAATCAGCGGCGCGCGGTTGAAGAACAACCGTCAGTTCGACGGAAAATGGCTCAATGAAAACGACGCCCTGCAACAGGCGTACGTTCGCGCGAACGGCCACGTTATTAACAACGATCCCTGCCAGTACTTCACCATTACCGAAAGTGCCGAGCAGGAGCTGATCAAAGCCACCAACGAACTGCACCTGATGTACCTTCATGCCACCGACAAGGTGCTGAAAGACGACAGCTTACTCGCGCTTTTCGACATCCCGAAAATTCTCTGGCCGCGTCTGCGCCTCTCCTGGCAGTGGCGTCGTCACCATATGATCACCGGTCGTATGGATTTCTGCATGGATGAGCGCGGCATTAAGGTTTACGAGTACAACGCGGATTCCGCCTCCTGCCATACCGAGGGCGGGCTGATTCTTGAAGAGTGGGTGAAAAACGGCTATCGCGGCACCGGCCA
The DNA here is from genome assembly GCF_049236805.1 of Enterobacter cloacae complex sp. XAL002. Classification (NCBI taxonomy): domain Bacteria; kingdom Pseudomonadati; phylum Pseudomonadota; class Gammaproteobacteria; order Enterobacterales; family Enterobacteriaceae; genus Enterobacter; species Enterobacter cloacae complex sp. XAL002. The sequence continues at coordinate 96,678 of NZ_JBMKJN010000014.1, read as the reverse complement.
CAATCCGGCGGAAGGGCTGCTGGAAGAGCTGACCGGCGCCTGGAAGCACAGCCACGCGCGGCCGTTCGTCCATATTATGCAGGACAACGATATCGAAGAGGATTACCACGCGCTCTTTATTCAGCGCTCGCTGATCCAGGCCGGGTTTGAAACCAAAATCCTGCATGGACTGGGCGCGCTGAGCTGGGATGCCGCCGGGCAACTGATTGATGATGAAGGCCGTCACGTCAACTGCGTATGGAAAACCTGGGCGTGGGAAACGGCGATCGAGCAGATCCGCGAGGTGAGCGAAACCGAGTACGCCGCCGTGCCCATCCGTACCGGTCACCCGAAGGGTGAAGTGCGCCTGATTGACGTCCTGCTGCGCCCGGAAGTGCTGGTCTTTGAACCGCTGTGGACGGTGATCCCAGGTAACAAGGCGATCCTGCCGGTGCTGTGGCAGCTGTTCCCGAACCACCGTTACCTGCTGGATACCGATTTTGAGGTGAATGCGCTGCTGAAACGGACAGGCTATGCCGTTAAACCGATAGCCGGACGCTGCGGGAGCAATATCGATCTGATCGGCGCCCAGGATCAACTGCTGGACCAGTCCAGCGGCAAGTTTGTTGACCGCAAAAATATCTACCAGCAGCTATGGTGCCTGCCAAAGGTTGACGGCAGATACATACAGGTCTGCACCTTTACCGTGGGCGGAAACTATGGCGGAACCTGTCTGCGTGGGGATGACTCGCTGGTGGTGAAGAAAGAGAGCGATATTGAACCGCTGATTGTGGTGAAGGATAACTAATTCATACCCGCGACAAAAAAGCCCCCGCCGGATAACCTGCAGGGGCTTTTTCTTACTCTTCTTCCTCTTCCTGCTGCTCGCTGATCTTCAGATCAATGATGCGGCCGATCTGGTCATGATAGACCGTCAGCAGGTTGTACTGGCTCATCTCGGACATAATTTGCGGCGTGACGTTAAAACTTTGGGCAAGCTCGTCATGGCGCAACATTTGCGGATGACGCCGCCTCACATGCGCGCGGCGGCGATTGTACTGATACCACAGGATCAGCAGCCAGCCGTTGAACGCGGCAATCAGCAGATAGACCAGCACTGTATTAAAAGAGGCGATAATCACGCTCCAGCGGTGATCGCTCTCCTCGGTTAACTGCATCCACAGCCTGGCATACAGGAAAAACAGGAATCCTCCCCAGGCTATCAGCGTTAATGCGGCATCGAAAAGACGCGGTGCCAGCCGATGTTCAGTCAAAATTAACGTATTCTCGTTCATTGAATGCTCCCTTTTCCCCGGTCCGGACTGATCCAGCGCGCGCGGGCGCGTTTACGTTTAAGCATGACTTTCGGAAATGCCACGAGGGTGGTAAACAGGCCAATCATCCAGTACACCATCGGGAACCAAATCACCCAGAACAGCGAGCCTGCCACTTTCCGCTCGTAGCGCCGCTCGATATACAAACTGACGAGGAATTGCAGCAGGCACATCACCCCCAGCAGCAGCCCGGTAAACGCCGGGGGAAACAGACTCGCAACGGCCAGGTTCGCGGGAAGAGGGATAATATGGCTAAGAATGAACAACACCACGGTCGCTCCATAGGCAAACGCCCACAGCGTTGATAGCGCGTACTCGAGAAACAGGGGCCACATCCGATGATGTTCCCAGCGGGCCATTTTGCGCAGGTTAACCAGAAACACCTCTGCACCGCCCTGAGCCCAGCGCAGACGCTGTTTCCACAGCCCCTTGAGCGTCTCCGGCATCAGGATCCAGCACAGCGCCCGCGGCTCGAAAAAGATATCCCAGTGGCGCAGCTGAAGCTTCCAGCTTATGTCAATGTCCTCTGTGATCATATCCGGGCTCCAGTACCCGACATCCGCCAGCGCCTGTCGGCGAAAGGCGGCGATGACGCCGGAGACCGTAAAGACCCGGCCATAGATCCGCTGCGTTCGCTTGATAAGACCAATAATGGAAGAAAACTCGCCCACCTGAATACGACCAATCAGCGTTGAGCGCGTGCGAATACGCGGATTTCCGGTGACGGCCCCAACGTGGGGATACTGAATCAGCGGTGCCACCAGATACGCGGCCGTATCGCGATCGAGCAGGGCGTCGCCGTCAATGCAGACCAGCAGATCGCCCCGGGCCGCCGCCGCACCAGCCTTGAGCGCCACGGCTTTCCCCTGATTCTCCGCGAGATTAATCACCCGCAGGCGCGGCTGCTCCTGCGCCAGTTGATGCAGCACCTGCGCGGTATTGTCCGAAGAGCCGTCGTTGATGGCGATAACCTCAACATTCCAGTACCGCTGACCCAGCGCGGCGCTAATGGTCTCCCGTGCGTTGCGTTCCTCATTAAAGCAGGGAATAAGAATCGAGATTAACGGTTCACCGGCTAAGGCGGGCGCGGGTGTTGCGTTATCCCACGACCAGTGCCGTTCAAGCTGAAACCAGAAATAGAGGCCGCCGGTTACCCAGAGCACGGACATAAACAGCGGCCAGAAAAAGACAAAGTCCAGAATCAGTTCGCCGGTAAACAGCGCGGCTACGCCTAACGGCAACCCGAATACCAGACACAAAATAGAGAAGGCGATAATGCGATCAGTCATTGTCAGGATACCAGTACGAAGAAAATTCAGGCCTGATACGAGAAATATCAGGTTGGTTGTTGAGAAAGTCGTCGGGGTAATAACCGTAATTTTTGATGCCGTTCAGCTGGAGCACCTGCATCCACTCCACCAGACGTTCATCGGCTACGGCACGCTGCGGTTTCTGCGCCCAGTCCCTGGCCTGTAGCTCAAAAATCGTTTTATTCAGCGCGCCGGGGCGTGCGGCGACGGCTTTGACTAAACGCGTCAGCCAGGCATTGCTCTCTTCTGCCGGGACGGACTCCATCAGTGGCATTGCCATCGGCACCGTCCAGTCGTAGGCCGACAGAAAATCATCCAGATTTTGCGCAAACCACGCTTCGCTTTCGGGCTGCAGAATGGGGAGGGCGAACATATTGCGCGCGGTCTTGATCTGCGGGCCACGGATGTTTTTCACCGCCTGGCTCAGGGTGCGGGTAAAGCCGATAAGCTGCTGGCTTTTCTGGCGCGTCGTCTTCTGCCCGGCATCGTCAACGTCCGTCAGCACCGCGTCGTCATGGAACAAGATCCCGTTGAAGCTGGCATAGCGGGCCAGATCTTCATAGATCTCCGTCACCTGCTGGCGAACCTGCGCACTCCATGGGGAGAGCCGGATATAGGGCTCGGCGGCCACGGTCAACTCTCCCGTTTGGCGATCCCGGCGCTGCACGCGCGGCAGGGCTGGACTGAGATCGAAAGAGAGGACCGGCATCCACGCAAAGACTTTCACTCCCGCGCGGGTTTGTAGCTGCCAGGCGACAAAATTAAAAAGATCGGCCCGGACCGGAAGACGACGGTTGGGGAAATAGAGCGCGCCGATCCTGCCGTCGCCCCGCGGATCCGAAAACGCCTGGAGAAACACATGGCTGATTTTCATGTCGTAGACCCGCTGGACGAGTTTGTTGATGTTTTTCGTCTGCTGGGCCGGATCGGGATCGTAGACATAATCGAGATCAACATGCATGACGCGCACCGGGTCAAACTCCTGAACGCGGTTAACCGTGTTGGCAAAGGTTTTTATCGACGGATTTCCGGCAATCAGCAGGCGCGGGATGTTGCCGAGGTCGCGCACGTTTGCCAGCCCGTCCTCCAGGGTAAAGGCCAGCTGATAGCCCTGTTTCTGGGCGATAGCGAGCGATGTACCGTTGGCAGCCCCATAGGGCCACACCCAGGCACGCGGCGCTTTTCCCGTCACCTGGGTGATTTTTTCGGTGACTTTCCGTACGTCTGCGGCGATCCGCTGGTTGAAGTGTTCATCGGTTTCGTAATGCCCCGTCGCGTTATCGAAAAAACGGTTGGCGATAGCGGGTTCACGGCTTCCCTGCGGGTTGGCCGGGATGCCGTAATGCGAGGCCCAGGTATGCGAGCCAATTTCAACCAGCGGGGAGCGGCTTAACTCGCGCACCATGTCCCATGTCGCGAACCGATCGCGGGGCGTCATCAGACCGCCGAAGTTAACTTTTTGATTTGCCGGCGTATCCACCCAGCTGCCCACCGGCGCCCACAGCGCAGGAACGTTCCAGGCCTGAAGCAGGGGCCAGACGCGGGTGTAAAAGCTGCTGTAGCCGTCGTCGAAGCTGAGCAAAACGGCTTTCGGCGGCAGCGCTTTTTTTCCTTCATGCGCATCCACAATGTCCTGCACGCTGATGGCGTGATAGCCGTTGTGCAAAAGCCAGCTTATCTGCTCGTTTAACGCGCTGGTGCGAACGGAGAGGTAGCGCTGATCGGCGGCATCATCTTCGACGTCGTGGTAGGCCAGGACCAGAAACTGATTCTCCGGCCAGGGTTTGCTGGCCTCCAGCTGCGGCCTCTCTTCAGGAGCCATAAAGGAGAGCGGCTGCGCGCAGAGGCTCGCGCTGAGGCAGAGCCAGCCGATGACGATCAGGCTTACAGAAAAACGTGTATTCAGCATATTCATCCTTAAAAGCGTAAAGTCGCATCTAACGTGACGGAGAGATTGCTCTCGCGTTTGCCGTCGTAAGGGCGTTTATCCCAGTTCAGCATCACGCCAGTATCGACAACGTTGTTCCACTGAATGCGTTGCCCGTAACCCAGCAGGGTAATGGCGCCAGGCGACTGATTTTTCTGCCAGTAGCTGCCGCCGCCTGCCACGAACAGCTGGCTCCAGAGGGTGTCGTAGTGGCGGTACATCTCATGGTCAACGGACAGGGCTGCCGTCACGGACAGATCCCGTGCCGGGTTGTAATAGAGCGTATTCCGCAGGCTGTTATTACTGGCGGCGATCCCCGGTTCGAGATCCAGCGTCAGGGTCGGGGTCTGCCAGAGACGCTCTTTCCCAGAGAGGGTGTATTCCTGACGGCGGTTGTGGTCTGAGAAGCGGCTGACGGCGGCGTTGAACTGGTATTCACGTCGCTCGTTTTGATACCAGCGCACCCCACCTTCACCCCGGTTGGCACTGATCCCATTGCGTAATGCCCGTAAGGGTGTCGCGCGTGATAAGCGCTCGAGGCTACCGCTGACCTGCCAGTTATCACTCAGGCTGTAGGTTGTTGAGAGCCGTGCACCCGGCCTGTTTGTGCCGTGATAGCGGTTGCTGGAGAGCTCGGCTTCGAGCGTGAGGTCACGTGGGCGCCACTCAACGCCGCCCAACAGGTGGCGGCTGATGCCTTTACCTTCGTCGAAATTCCCCTGTGCATAGCGGGCGCCAGCAAATAGCCGCCAGTTATCCGCCACGGGTGGGCCATAGAGCGTGGCGTCCCAGCTCATGTCGTGGCTACCGCTGACGGGGTTATCTGAGTGCAATCCTTTACCCGCGTTCAGACGCAGCTCTGACATATGGTGGACCGCTCTGAGCCTGTCCAGGCGGCGGGCGCTGCGATCGGCGGGGGCGCGAGCAATTACGTCATCAGCCAGTAAATCCATCTGGCGCCACTCCTGAAGGTCCATTGCGACGTAAGCCTGCTGTTTTTCAAGCTCCAGATTCGTGGGTTCGAGCGCCTCTGCTCGTTTAAGCTTTTGCTCGGCCGCGCGCGGCAGGCCCCTGGCCTGAAGCAGGGCGGCATAATCAATCTGTAATCCCTGATTTCCCGGCGCCGTTGACGCCAGACGATACGACAGCTTTTCGGCTTCCGACAGGGCGTTGGTCGCCAGCAAATAGTTAAGTTTGAGTGACTGTCCGGTGAGCCACCGATCGTTCGGCTGAGCGGTCGGGGATCCGAAATCGTAGCGGGTCCAGGGAACGCTGCGGGTCTCGCGCTCAACGTAGCGGCGGGCGGTTTGATACTGCCCCGTATCCAGCCAGGCGTAGAAAAGCGCATGCTCCTCATCCTGCGGATCGGAGGCGTAGTGTGGATAGCGTTGTACAAGCGAGAAGGCGGCGACGGTGTTTTTCTCCTGCAAATATGCAGAGATCACCCAGCCGATGGCCCAGTCCGGCACCGGATGCTGTGCGGTCGTCAGCGCCTCATATTCGCTAATAACCTGCCGGTAATCACCCTGCGCATACAGCGCGCCAAGCCGATCGATACGGGCAAGGATGATGTCTTCAGCCGCCTGCGGTTCGTTTTGCCAGCGGGAAAGCAGGACGTGATAGCGATCTAATGCGTTTTGTGCCAGCCGCAGCCGCTCTTTCTCCGTTCTGCCAGGCACATCCGCCAGGCGTACCTTTTCAGCCGCGGCGTTACGCTCAAGGCGGCGACGCTCCGCGGGGGACATCGCTGCGCTTTGCGACAGCCAGAGTGCGGGCGTGCTTACCCGGTTATCCGTTAACGCATCGATCGTCTCGCGAAGAAGGGCGTTATTCCCTGGTGCGGCGTTTAGCGCGCGCATGTCCGCCAGCAGCCGGTCCCCGTTTTTTCCCTGGCGCATCCAGACATAGGAGAGCGTCTCAAGGTGCGCGGGAGAAGGATCGTCCTTAACCAACTGCCGGGCTTTCGAAAGCGCGAGGCGATCTCTGCGGGCATCGGCCAGGGTCTTAACATAGCCGATGCGGTAATCGTCGTTGTCCGGCGCAAGGCTGAGCGCCTCTTTCCACAGCGATAAGGCGGATGGCCAGGCTTTTTGGTTTCTTCTGGACTGGGCGACAGCAGCGATGGCGCGAGCGGGCAGCGGCATATAAATACCATAACGCTGCCAGACTCGAATAACCTCATCATCGCGTCCTGCCCAGGAGGCTACCTGTAACCAGTCCGCAACCTGTCCAGGTGTTAAAGCATGCTGTTGCTCATAGCGCTGTAGGTAATCAAGAAACAGAGCGTAATTACCGTTACGTGCCTGTTGTATCTGATGCTCATAAACGGATTCATCAGCCTGAACCAGAACAGGAAAGAGTAAAAGCAGGAACAATAATATTGTGGTGCGATAAAAGAATAACGTAGTGAAGCTAAGCGATCTTTCCATATCTATTTGCCATTTGTTTATCGTGAATCCATTGCATAACACGGCCGCCTTTTAACTCTGCGTTAAAGGGCATAAAGGAGAACATTAAATCTGAATGATGCTACGTTATGGGGTACTTACTTAAAGGTAATTATGCGCCCTCATCTCAGTGGTCTGATTGGGCTTAATGTACACCCGATGTGTTGGGGGATAAATAAGTTGAAAAGCGGCTGGGAGGTTTTGAGATAATTCTGGAAGAAGTAAGTTTTTTAGATAATTCAGCGCAGGATTGTTCTTTTTAAATTATTGATATTAAATGTTTTTTCTTTTGCTGTTTGCAGTTTTTTTATATTTGAAATGAAGTTCTGCTGAGTTAATTAAAGTACTTTCTGGTGCATGTTTGGGAAGTTTCATGACAAAAATTCTTAATGTTCAGAGAAGTGACTTTTCTGAAATTCTTTTTTATTTATAATTAACGACAGGCATTGAGTGATAGTCTGCAAAAAGTCTAGCTCACCAATGTCATATTGAGGGATGATCAAAGCCAGAAAACATTTGCCGTTAATGTAAAGCGCTATAAACGAAAGCGTCCTTGTTTCTTAAGAGGCGGGCTTGCTTTAATCTAAAAGGGATGATTAGTGGCGACTTCAATAGTGTTAGTGACTCAGGATTGTTTCCTTGTCAGGGGGATGCGGCTATTTTTCCCGGATATAATTTGCCTCTGTTCGATAGACAGAAACATATTTGATACCGACGCAAATGAATATACTGTACTGATTGATAGCCGTACGCCGCTGCGTTTATATGATTACCTGATACGCCATCCGGCCAGAACGAGAAAAACCATCTGCTGCGTTATGCTGGATATGCGCCCTCGAGAGGAGGATCTGCACAGTATGAAGCTGTTTATGAACACGTCGCTTACGCCTCCGGATATGGCGTCGTTATTCAATCTGGTGCTTGATATGAAAGGCTGGCGTCTGACAACCAAATGGCTGCTTAACTTACGGCTGAGTAGACATGAAGCGATAATGCTCCGGTTGCTGAAGGCAGGGAGGTCAATGGAAGAGATTGCAGATAAGCTGAATATGTCGGTTAAAAGCCTCTATCGCAAGCGAACGGCGCTATCGGAGCGGTTAGGGGCAGGGAACTTCAACGAGGCGTGTTTGTTTATCTTCAAAAACAAACTGCTGGACGCGGCTGGGAACGATCCCTAGCTTCGTCAGAAGCCAAAAGCACAAACCCGCCACGAGGGCGGGTTCTTTTAATGGAAATAATTCAGAACGACCAGCGCAGATTGGCGTTCACCGAGTTGACGCGGGTATCCGCACCATATTGTCCCTGGTAACCCACATCCAGCGTCGCAGCACGCGACAGCTGTACGCTCACGCCGATATCACCCACCATTACGTCCTCATCCACGGCTTGCCCCTGAGTAATGAACGCGTCGCTGCCCGCAAACGCCATGCGCGAAGAGGTATTCTTATCGCCATAAGCGTGCTGCCAGCCCAGCGAACCGTAGAGGTTAACGTTCTTCGGCAGCTCGGTCACACCGCGCACCCCGAGTGTGGAATAGAAGGTGTTCATCGTTTCGTTACGGACGCTCAGCGCAGCGGCACCGCCGTCTTCCCTGAAGCTGTCGGTATGCAGCCGGATGTACGATAAATTGACGAACGGCTCAATATTCCTGTCTGGCTGGCCGAAACGGTAGCCCGCTTCGGTAAACGCCAGCAGCGAGTTAGCGTCGTAATCTGACTTCAGCCGATCCGAGAAGCCGCTGAAATCAACATTGCGCTCGCCCTCGATCTTGTGCCAGGTGTAACCCAGCGCGCCGCGAAGGGAGAACGCATCCTGTTGACCCGCCGCATACAGGCCAAGGTGATAGTTGTCGGTATCCGTTGAGGAGCGACGGCTGTCGACGTCGTAATCACCCCGGCTGTAGCCGAAGTAGCCGCCGACACGCACGTTATGATCCGCCAGCTTGCGATCTGCCCCCAGCAGGAAGCCGGTGGTGTTGCCGTCCAGCTTGCCCACGTTTCCGTCGCCGCTGTTTCGGCTCCAGGAGCTGAAGGTCTGGCCCCAGACGCCATTGTTTTGCGGCTCCGGCTGCTGCACCAGCGACATGGCTAACGGTGGGATCGGCAGGCTGTCGTTATCAAACGCGCGCTGCATACGCTGGTTTAACACGTTAAACACCTGCGTGCTGCCAGCGATCAGGTTGGACTGCATTGATGGATAAACTTCACCAGACAGCTGGTTGAACGCCTCGCGCGCTTCCGGCGCGCTCAGCAGCAACAGCGAGTTATACAGCGCCAGCGACGGGCCGCTTTGCGTCAGCGTGGAGAGCGCGCCAGCGGTATTCCACTGGTTGCTGCTTTGGGCCACGGTCTGGAAAATGCCCGGCTTGCCGCTGCCCGGGTTTTCGCCGCCAGGATTCTCACCGCCCGGGTTTTCGCCTCCGGGATTTTCACCGCCCGGGTTCTCGCCTCCGGGATTCTCACCGCCCGGGTTCTCGCCTCCGGGATTCTCACCGCCAGGGTTTTCGCCTCCGGGGTTTTCTCCTCCAGGATTCTCGCCACCGGTTTCTTTCTGCGCGATGGTCAGATCGACGGCGTTGGTGCTTTGCTTAAGCGCCACGTCCAGGAAGGCGGATTTGGAAATCGCTCCGGCGAACTCACCGTCAATTCCCCCGTCGGAGGTCAAAATGCGGTAGCTTTGGCCCGTTTTATAGCTGGTTTGCGGATCCAGCGCGGTGACCTGTACCTTAGCCCGATCGCTGATGGTGGTTTTGCCCGATACCAGTAGCTGGTCGCTGCTGCCATCGCCCGCGATATCCACGTCATAGAAGGATTCGCCGATAAAGTTCAGATAGCGTTTCAGCGTCAACGTACCGATATTGCCGTCGCCCGGCGAGATATGCCCGCCGGACAGGATCTCGGTCTGGCCCAGCGTGCCGTTGCCGCCCAGCGTGCCGCCGGACTTGATTGACGCGGCGCTGCTGTAACCGACCCCGTCGCTGACGTCTGAACCCGCCGTCGCGTTGAGGATCAGCGTACCGCCGTTCTCGGCGCTAAGCGTCTGAACATCAAAAATATCGTCTTCTGGCTGGGTATTAATATTGCTGGCAATGATGACTTTACCGCCCCGCGCGGTTACGTTCGCCTTGAGTGCGGAAAGATCGCCGTTCAGCGTCGTCTGCCCGGAGGTGTTGATCACATCACCTTCACCGCTCATCGTGTTGCTGAAGATGTAATTTCCGTCGGTATGGTTGAAGTAGACATAGCTGCCGAACAGTCCGCCACGCAGGCTGATTGCCGTCTTCGCATCGAGGGTACCTGCGCCGCCCGCCGTGCCAGGTGTTGGCTCAGTTAAACCCGTGCCGGTGTCCATATTGCCGCGGCTGCCGATGATGAGCGCACCCCGGTTCGAGCCGGAACCCGATGTCCCCACGATCAGCGCATTGCTGCCAGCGGAAAATGAACCGCCGTCAATCACAGACAGCAAGCCATTGCCGTAATCGCCCACGCTCACGCTGCTGCCGCTGGTAAAGCGCGAGTCCTTGCCCGCAATAACCAATTCGGCGGTTTTCCCTGAGCCGGAGACGCCCGCCACCTGCACGCCGCCAACGTTAACCGCTCCGCCGTTCAGTACGTCCAAGTCGCCATAAAGCGTCAACGTACGGCCAACGTTCCACTGTGAGCCACTCCCCGTGACGGTGGCTTTCGGGCTCAGCGTGTCGGTTTCACCCGGCCCGGTACCATTCCCGATGCGCGCATCGTAGGCGGTATTGAGCGCCGCGCCGTCCTCAATTGCCAGCGTGGAGCGTGCGCCCAGATCGGTACCTACGCTCAGAAAATTACTGGTCACGCGAGAGCCGGCACCCGTGGCGATAAGGTGGCTGTCGTAGCCCCGGGTGGTGCCGACAACGATCTCCTTTGCGCTCGCCAGCGCGCCCTCTTCGACTCGCAGGGTGCCGAGGCCAAGATTCAGGTCGCCGCGCAGGACGTACCGATCGTTCACCGCGTTAAGCTCAGCGTCTGGCCCACGGACCGTGACCACGCTTTCATAAATTTTGCCGTCGAACAGCCTACCGATATTGATGTTATAGGCGGTGATTTTGCCATTATCGATCAGCAGGTTTCCGCGTTGATTACGTCCAACATAAACATCTCCGGTGTAACCCAGCGTTTCGGTAATACGCGAGTCGCCATCAAAAAAGGCATCGGCTGCACGCGCGATATCGGCAGGTAAAAACAGTAACAGCGGCGCGGAAAATAGAGCGAGGTAAAGTCTGGAAAGCGGCGTCTTAACCGCTAAAGCATGCGATGTAGAGTTATTCACGGGCTATCTCCGTACTCATTAGCGTGATGTCTGGAAAATCGTTTTTATGAAAACTCAGATACGTCAGAAAATGTAAAAGGCGTTATTTATGTACGCCTTTTGATGCGGCGTTAATTATTTATGTGTGACAACAGGTGTACAGGTTGGCGCGCTTAGCGTCGGTGCGGATCCTAAAATCCCCGGCATCATCATTGATGAACAATCGAAAATACGCCCTTTTTCTGTCGTGGCGCGATAAGACAGTTTTTGTCCTCCCAGTGCGTCCGGCTGGGCGCCATTAACGTTGGTCACGGTTATTTCATCCGATGAGCCCAGTCCCAGCATTTTAGCGGTCTCCGCTTGCAGGAGTGGAATAGCCTGATCGGTTTTCAACGTGGAACAACCGGCTAGCATCAACGTAACGGTTAAAACGATTAGTGGTTTTTTCATAAATTATCCTTGATATCCAACCAGTTAATTTCACTGATTGTATTTATGTTTTCTTTTACCCAAATCAGCGAATAATATATTTCTCTTTCCTAATCGAAAAAACCCTCCTAAAGTAGGGTGGGTAGATAATAATTCATCTGTACTCTAAAATATGCGAAGGTAAAAGGAGGCTCCTTTGGGACAGAATTATGCGTTAGTCGTTGATGACCATCCATTGGTAGCAAGCGGCATCGCCAATTTTCTGATTACACATTGCCAGTTTAAACAGGCGTGTGTGGTGACGAATGAGGATGATTGCTACCGCCAAATTAGGGATCATGGCCCGCCACGTTTGCTGGTAATCGATTTTTGGCTCTCTTCCGGAACGGCCCTGAAATTACTCAAAGAAGTAAAACAACTTTACCCACAGGTACGACTCCTGGTGGTCAGCGGGGATGACAATAATGACATCTGGCGCAAAGTTAATGCCGCCGGGGGACACGGTTTTGTATTGAAAAGCGAGCCACCTGAGATGTTCTCGCGGGCCGTTTTCGCACTCAGTGATAATCAGACCTGGTTTCCTGAGGGAAACGAAATTTCCGTTAAGGCAAATAATGAGAAGTTAAGTAAATTTAACTTAACGCCGCGACAAATAGACGTATTAAATATGATTATGCGCGGCCTGCCAAATAAACGAATCGCCGCGCAGCTTTCAATTTCTGAGCCCACGGTCAAAGAACACATCAGCAATATATTGAAAAAGATAGGTGTTAACAGCCGGGTCGAAGCCATCACGCTTCTGCACGGCAAGCAGGAACCGTCGGAATGAGGTTTTTCCAGAGCTTACAAAACGAAGGTATATCTGCTCCGGCGCAGATCCGTTTGCTAAACAACACCTTTCTGCGGCTGGTATTTAGCTTTAGTGCTGTGCCCTTTGTGGGTATTCCTTTCGCCATCTGGATTTATATGCTTGGGGACGACCTCGGCCCAACGATTATCTGGATAATTATTTATCTGCTATGTGCCGTGGCGATACGACTATTGCACCGACGCTATCAGCGTGAAGCGAAAGAAAACGGTGATAGGGACGTCCTGCGACGCTGGCTTCCGCGTATTAATAATATCGCCTTTATTCACGGGCTGGGCATTTCTTCGCTCTATTTAATTACTCCACAGACGCAGAATTTTGACTTTTTCCTGTTACTTAATATCAGCATCGCCGCTATCGTCGCCGCCAATGCGACGCATCTGACGCCGGTCATCAGCACCTTTACGCGCTTTTTCTTCGCCTCCTGGGGGGGGCTGAACCTCGGTATTATCTGGCGGCTGGATGAGTTGATGTTCATCGTGCTCATGCTGAATCTGCTTTACGGCTTCGCAATTTACCGCCATGCGTTAACTTCCCATGCGTTCTTTATTCAGCAGGCACTGCTTGAGGAAAAAAGCTCACGCCTGGCGGAACAGTTTCGTCAGGCCAAAGAGGACGCGGAGCAGGCACTGCTGGATAAAAATCAGTTTCTGACAACCGCCAGCCACGATCTGCGCCAGCCCGTACACGCTATGGGCTTTCTGATCGAAGCCATCCTCCACCGAAACCGGGACGACAGCCTGACGCCACAGCTTCTTGACCTTCAGCAGAGCGTTCGCTCGGTACATTTAATGCTCAACTCTCTGCTCGATCTCAGCAAAATAGAATCCGGGAATGTCCTCTCTGTCCCGACCAAAGTGGATATCGGTGCTCTGCTCGACTCGGTCATCACGCTGTTTCGCGAAGAGGCCAACAGCCGCGCGCTTAGGCTGTGCATCCGGCGGCCTAAACGCCGTATCTACGTGATGGGCGATTCGCTGCTGGTGCGACAGTCCCTGATTAACCTGATTCAAAACGCCCTTCGTTACACGCTCCAGGGCGGGGTGCTGGTCGCCATCCGACCGCGCGGTGACGAGTGTATGGTGGAGGTGTGGGACACGGGAGTCGGTATCGCCGATGAAGAGAAGGGCAAAATCTTCTCACCTTACTACCGCCCCGAGCTGGCATGGAAGATCGACAGCGCCGGACACGGGCTGGGACTGGCCGTAGTGGCCCGTTGTGCCAAGCTGATGAAGGTGAAATACGGGATGCAATCCATTGAAGGTAAAGGCTCACGCTTCTGGATGCGCTTCACCCAATACGTTGGTGAAGACATTGCGCCGGATATCCCGCCCGCCGCTGACAACACCGCCACGCCGGTACGCTATGCGCCCCTGCACGGTTCCTGCCTGGTCGTCGATGACGACCCGCTGGTGACGTCTGCCTGGGAGAGCCTGATGAACATCTGGGGAATCGACGTACGCTGTGCGGCCTCGGCTGAAGAAGCGTTTGCCATAATCGACGACGGCTTTACGCCGTTCGCCGTGCTGTGCGACCAGCGTCTGCGATCCGGCGAAAGCGGCTTCGATATCCTGAAAGCGCTTTTTGACCGTCTGCCGGATATGAGCGGCGCGATAGTCAGCGGCGAATTTAATTCACCGGTTCTGCTGGAGGCGGAGCAGGAGGGGTACCTGGTGCTTCGCAAGCCTCTGGAGCCGGCTAAACTGCATGCGCTGCTGACGCAGTGGTCAGGGTGTCGTGGATAGGGGAATAGATAATAGCAGCATTGCGCTTCACTGTAGGGCCAGATAGTACGCGGTGTCCTGCTGTGATGCCAATGTGTCGGTATGGTTGAGCCGCTGAGGGAGGATTTCGCGGGCCTGATTAATGATTTCATCGTGCATGATTCAGCCTCCTGTGGTGATCTGCATGTTGCTTCTACCGGGCAGGGCGGGAGATGTTGGAAACGGCCCCGAAGGAGTCATTAGAGTTGCTACCAGCGAAGTTCCGCAGTGGGCAATAATGTCAGTTTTCGAGCGTATACTCTAAGATATCTTCAACTCGTTGATATATATAAATTTGACGAATATCGTCAGGTAGCGATTTATCCGCAAAATTAAGTTAAACTTCGTCACAGGTTTCAGTGAGTTATGGGACGGATAATAGAATGACCAGCGAAGAGGCACTTTTAAAATCAGGTTTTAGCAAACGAGATCTTCAAAAGTTAAAAAACAATATTGAAAATTACGGTGGTTCGTTTGATAGCGTAACTCATGATCTGGCCAATCGTTTTAAGGCTATGAAGTGGATAACTATTATTGCCTTCATCATACTGGCTTTAACTCTTTTACTTGCATCCAAGGATACAAGCCTGACACTTGCGCTCACATTATTGATTGTACTACCTTTCATCTGGTATATAACGCCAGCAAAACTTGGCTACAAATCCTGGCGTTATCGTAAAATGCTGACTAATTCTGGGACGGGTCGCTGACGGACAACAGATCAAAAATAATCTTAGCTTTCACGCCATAACCCGCTATTTTCATTGTAAGCTGCGGGCGGCTCAGTGTGCTCACCTTTCGGTAATAGTCAGCAGGGAGATAACGAAACAGTCGCCAGGTACCAGGTCGCCGTAACAAGCCAAAAATGGTGTACGCATTAGCGGCCAGTGAAATTGATTTGTAGACACCTAACCCATTCTCACGACTAAAGCCCATAAACTCAGCTGTAGACATCGCGGCATTCGCGACCAGCCCTTCACTGGTAGTGTTGTTAGTTGCGTAGCGAGCCACTTCTTTACTGATGCTGTTTGTCCCGTCAGTAACCAGAATCGCACCAGCAAGAACCCCGAGAGGGGTCATAGTGCCTATGAGGGTAAATCCTGCGGCTATTTCAGCACCGGCCAGGACAACACTAACAGCCGAGATCACATACCCAACAATTTTGTTATTCTCTCGGATAAACTCGACTTTAGCGTAAAGCTTCGCTGCCTTCGTTCTTAATAAACGCGCTTGTTCCAGCAGGTTACTGTTTTCTTCTCTGAGAATTTTAACGCATTCCATGCATTCTTCATCTGATTTAGCCCGACGAGCTAACGTAAACTGATGTTCTATGAGGTCCCGAATTTCCTGAACAAACTTCATTCGAGTCAAACTATCGCTGAGATGAAAAGCCGACAGAGTGTTGGCTGTATTTACCAGTTTCCTGGCTTCCATATTCACCATAGTTTCCGCCCAGGCTTTATTTCTTCCATCTGAGCGCATCATGTTAAGTAATGCTGCATCCATTGTAGCTTTACCGGCCTCTGCTTAGACTGATAAATGCCCCCATGACAGCCATGCGTGCCAACGCACACACAATATAGTAGCAATGTGGTTACGGTGTCTGAAGTAGAAGTCGCTTTTTACAGCTTCGTTCCTCGGCCTACTTTACTGCGGTTAGCCAGGGCCTGTTCCAGCAGTGTACGGAACGCCGAAAGGTCACTTTTCAGGATGTCCCGGATGGATTTACCACCGATGAATCTAATAAAACAGTTAGCCGATGGGGGGTAATCACGGATACGTGATGCCGCTCTGTCGGGCTCTGTCCAATTGATATGTGCATTTGTAATGCTCAAATAGATCGGTGAAGGTCAGGTTTTTCTGCTTCTGTGTGGCGGTAAAGGCGGTAAACAACGCCAGTTGTACCACCGGGAAGCGGGGCCGGAGGAGAGATAAGGGCGGTAACTACTGTTCAAACAACGAGTTGCTGACTCAGAAAGCAAAAACCCCCGCCGAAGCGAGGGTTATAAATAAGTGGTGCCCGGACTCGGAATCGAACCAAGGACACGGGGATTTTCAATCCCCTGCTCTACCGACTGAGCTATCCGGGCAACGGGGCGCATTAAACCCGATCCTCCCTCCGACGTCAACGAAATTTGTTGTTTTCGTTGCAGACTGCACACTCTCTCACCATTTCGTCGCAAACTTAAGCGAAAAAGTGCGTCCAGAGCGCGGAAAGCGGCATCGCGAGCAGCAGGGCTGGGAGCATGTTCACCACTGCAAACATCTTGATGCCACAGATGCGCAGCCCTGTCGCCAGCAGCAGCAGGCCGCCGACGGCGGTAAAGTCCGCCATCATCGCAGGCGTCGTCAGCGGCAGGATCAGCGTGGCGCAGGTGGCCAGCGCCAGCTGAATAAGCAGCATCGGTACACAAATCGCCGCCACGGCGATGCCGAGGGTAGTGGCAAAGATGGTGGCAGTAAAGAAATCCAGAAACGCTTTCGCAATCAGTATGCTGGGATCGCCGGTCATCCCTTCCTGCATCGAACCGAATATCCCCGTGCCGCTGGCACAGAACAGAATAATGATCGCAACGTAGTTCTGAATAAACGACTCGTGCGTGCCGTGCTTTGCCTTGCCCGGTCGGGCAATCAGATTTTTGGCTTTGCCTACCGCGTGATTAATGCCTTTTTCCAGATAGCAAAACTCGCCGATCAGCGCGCCGAGCAGTGTCGCCAGTACCATCACCGGCAGGTTGGCGCATTTCACCACTAAAAGGATACCAATCCCTAACGACGCCAGGCCAAAAATGGAGGGCATGGAGACGCGAATACGCTCCGGCAACCGCTGGCTTAATACTGCCCCAAGTACACCGCCCAGCAATACGGCTCCCGCATTGATAAAGGGTCCAATCACCACGTTTAACTCCTGTTATTTAAGCACTGGCATTGCATGATTATGGCACGTCCGTCCCTGATTATGCTTAGCTTTGGGAGGCGTAACGCATACTGATTCCTTCTTGCACCTGAAAATAAAAGGTGACATGATTGCGCGAATTTTCTCCTTCCTGTCTCACCGTTCGGTGAGGGTATTTGCGCTTATGAAAACCATGAAAATTGCCGTCAGCCGTGAGCTGGTATCCAAAGTTTCTACGCATCGCGAAAAGGTTATGCTGGATAACACCGATTTCACCGATGTGGCGGCAGTCGTCATTACGGTTGTTGAAAGCTACAGCGGCATTCTTGCGTTGCTGAAGCGTACGGGCTTTCAGCTACCGGTATTTATGTTCTCAACAGAGCCAGGAGAGGTGCCAGAGGGTGTCACGGCGATCATCTCGGGTAAAGCACAGGAATTGCTGGAACTGGAATCTGCCGCCTGCCGGTATGAAGAGAACCTGCTGCCACCCTTTTTTGACACCCTGAGCCAGTATGTGGCGATGGGAAACAGCACCTTTGCCTGTCCGGGTCACCAGCACGGCGCCTTTTTCAAAAAACATCCCGCCGGGCGGCAGTTTTACGACTTCTTCGGTGAAAACGTGTTTCGTGCCGATATGTGCAATGCCGACGTGAAGCTCGGTGATTTGCTGATCCACGAAGGTTCTGCCAAGCACGCGCAAAAGTTCGCGGCGAAAGTGTTCAACGCGGATAAAACCTACTTCGTGCTGAACGGCACGTCGGCGGCCAATAAAGTGGTGACCAATGCGCTGCTGACCCGTGGCGATCTGGTGCTGTTCGATCGTAACAACCATAAGTCCAACCATCATGGGGCGCTGATCCAGGCCGGGGCAACGCCTGTCTATCTTGAGGCAGCCCGTAATCCGTTTGGTTTTATCGGCGGGATCGATGAACACTGCTTTGATGAGGCCTGGCTGCGGGAACTGATCCGTGACGTCGCGCCGCAGAAAGCCGCCGAGGCGCGCCCGTTCCGTCTGGCGATCATTCAGCTCGGCACCTACGACGGCACGATCTACAACGCCCGTCAGGTGATCGACAAGATCGGTCACCTTTGCGACTACATCCTCTTTGACTCCGCCTGGGTCGGCTACGAGCAATTTATCCCGATGATGGTGGAAACGTCTCCGCTTCTGCTGGAACTGAACGAGAACGATCCGGGAATTTTCGTGACCCAGTCGGTCCACAAACAGCAGGCCGGGTTCTCGCAAACCTCACAGATCCATAAAAAGGATAACCATATTCGCGGTCAATCGCGCTTCTGCCCGCACAAGCGGCTGAACAATGCGTTCATGCTGCATGCCTCCACCAGCCCGTTTTACCCGCTGTTTGCGGCGCTGGACGTGAACGCCAAGATCCACGAGGGTGAGAGCGGACGCAGGTTGTGGGCTGAGTGCGTCGAGCTGGGCATTGAAGCGCGCAAAGCCATTATCGCCAACTGCAATATGATCAAACCCTTTATCCCACCGGTGGTGGCGGGGCGGCCATGGCAGGATCACCCCACGCAGGCTATCGCCAGCGAGCGTCGCTTCTTTAGTTTTGAACCGGGTGCAAAATGGCACGGTTTTGAAGGCTATGCCCGCGAGCAGTATTTCGTCGATCCGTGCAAGCTGCTGCTGACCACGCCGGGCATTGATGCGGAAACAGGGCACTATACCGATTTCGGCATTCCGGCGACCATTCTCGCCCACTACCTGCGCGAAAACGGCATTGTGCCGGAGAAGTGCGATCTCAACTCCATCCTGTTCCTGCTGACGCCAGCCGAGAGCGCGGAGAAGCTAATGCAGCTGGTGGCGATGCTGGGGCAGTTTGAACAGCATATTGAAGACGATACGCCGCTCGTGGATGTGCTGCCGACCATCTATCAGAAATACCCGGTGCGTTACCGCGACTATACGATCCGTCAGCTGTGCCAGGAGATGCACGATCTCTACGTCAGCTTTAACGTGAAGGATTTACAGAAGGCGATGTTCCGTCAGGAGAGCCTGCCTGCCGTGGTGATGAACCCGCAGGATGCCAACCAGGAGTACATTCGCGGGAACGTCGAACTGGTGCGTATTCGTGACGCCGAAGGACGCATTGCCGCCGAAGGTGCGCTGCCATACCCGCCGGGCGTGCTGTGCGTGGTACCGGGGGAAGTCTGGGGTGGAGCAGTACAGCGCTACTTCCTGGCGCTGGAAGAGGGCATTAATATGCTGCCGGGTTTCTCGCCAGAGTTGCAGGGCGTTTACAGCGAGAAGGATGCCGACGGGATCAAGCGACTGTATGGGTACGTGTTAAAGTAGGGCCCCTCACCCTAACCCTCTCCCCAAAGGGGAGAGGGGATTGCACGGAGCCGTCTTTTCACCCTCGCCCCTTTGGGGAGAGGGCCGGGGTGAGGGGAGTTAAGTCGCACTACGCCTGTACATCCTTCTCGGATGCCCAATCTTCCCGTACAGCATCTCCACCGTCAGAAAACCCACCTCCACGCAGTGTTCCAGATAGCGCCGGGTGGTGGTTTTACTCAGGCCCGTCTCGCTCACCACCTCATCCACCGTAAAGCAGTGCGCCGCCTTGTTGTTAAACAACGTTTGCACCCGCGCCAGCGTGTTCTCCTCTATCCCTTTGCTGCCGTTGTCCAGTCGATAATTTTTCGCCTGTAGCTGATAGAGTGAATCCACGTTCTGCTGGTCGACAATCTTCCAGACGCGCTGCTGTTCGGCAAACTGCACAAAACGTTCCAGCGACTGGCTCAGGCGCTTCCAGGAAACCGGCTTGAGGATGTAGTCGAACGCGCCGTTACGAATGGCCTGGCTACAGGTGTCCATATCGCTGGCGGCGGTGATGAAAATCACCGAGCAGTTGGCGCGGGTGAGCATCGGGTTGCTGATAAGGGTGATGCCTTTGCCGTCCGGCAGATAGTTATCCAGCAGCATCAGCTTCGGCTGTTTGCTCTCCAGTTGTACCTGCGCGTCGGCCAGTGACGCGGCAATCCCCACCAGCCTCAGGCGCGGATGTTTACCGATAAGCTCCGCGTGCAGTTGCGCCAGTTCGTTCTCGTCTTCAACAATCAGTACGTCGATAAGTTCATGTTGCATAGTCGGTATCTTCCAGTTCCTGTACGGGGTGCCGGACCGTTCCCGTGGCGGGAATAAACAGTGAGAAAATGGCACCGCGTGGGGTGTTATCGGCAACTTCAATTGCACCGCCAGCCTGCGTGACGTAGCTTTCAATCAGATACAGGCCAATACCGTGATCGCCGCGCGTTTTGGTGGTGATGCCGCGCTCAAAGATCCGGTCGCGGATCTCCGGTGTGATGCCGACGCCCTGGTCGGCGACTTCAATAATCAGTTCCTGCTCGTTCAACTTTATTAGCACGTCTACCGGGGCATGCGGGAGCGGGGCGCGCTGGGTCGCTTCGATGGCGTTATCCAGCAAGTTCCCGATGATCGAGACTAGTTCCGATTCGAGCAGCGGCAGGAAGGGTTTGTCCACCCGGCAGGCTGGATCGAAGCTCAGCTCAACGCCTTTTTCACGCGCGCGCGCGGCCTTTCCAAGCAGCAAACCGCACAGCGTCGGGGAGCTAAAGCGGGACGAGATAAAGTCCAGCAGCTCCTGAGCGTGTTCCGACTGCGCCTGTATATAGCGAATTGCCTCGTCATAACGGCCCATATGCAGCAGGCCGGACAGCGTGGTCATGCGGTTCAGCTGTTCATGGCGCATGATGCGCAGGTTATCAACATAGCGCTTTACCTGGCTGAGCTGGGCGCTGAGCGAGTCGATCTCGTTGCGATCGCGAAAGGTGATCACCCAGCCCTGCAACGCATCTTCCAGCATGATCCGCACCCGGCTGGCAATGACCGTGAGATCGTTAAAGCGACAGATCTCATCGTGGGTGTCTTTCGCAAGCATGGTTTGCGCGTTAAAGAACGGGACGGGCGCGATCACCTGGCTGATGAGTTGACCCCGCAGTTCGCGGGCGGGCTGGCGTAAGCCTAATAATTTACGCGCCGCCTGGTTAATCACCTCAATGCGGAGATCGTCGTCGATGGCAATCACCCCTTCATAAATGGATTCCATCATCGCCTTTTGCTGACGCACCAGCAGGCCGATTTCGCGCGGCTCCAGAGAGAATATCTGCTTCTTGATGCTGCGGGTGAAGAACCAGGAGAAAATAAACAGGGCGATAAGCAGCAGCACGGCGGCAATCAGGATATTAACCACCTTGCTGACGGTGATGGTGTCCAGATAGCTTGTGAGATAGCCTACCGAAACAATCCCCACCACCTGCCCGGCATCATTAAAAATGGGCGCTTTGCTGCGCAGCGAAATGCCTAACCCGCCCTTGCGGATGGTGATGGTGCTTTTGCCGTGTAATACCTCGTCGTTGTCTCCGCCAACCAGCGTTTTGCCTACCCGGTCGGCAAACACGGAATGGAAAAGATGCAGCCCTTTATTGTCACCAATCACAATAAAACTGGCGTCGCTGCGGGCGGCTATTTTCTGCATAAAGTCATGGATGCCCTGGATATCCTTTTGTTCGACTTCTTTTCGCAGAGAAGGAATAAGCGCAATTTCTTCGGCCTGTATTTTTGCGCGCGCGCTCATTTCCTGATAAAGCTGCCTGCCGACATCGACATAATAATATCCGCCCAGTAATGCGAACAGCACTGAGAAAAAGGCGACCAGCGAAATAAACAGCTTGATCTGAAACGATACTTTCATAACTATCACGCGAGATATCAACAGGTCGGCTGAATATATCATCTTTTAAGGCCAGGATGCCCGCTTTGCCGAAAACTTGTGATCCCTTGCACAGCGCAGCCTGTAAAAGATTTTTCCGAAAGTCTCATCCTCTTAAGGTTAAATGAATAAATGTTATTTCTTTGTTCAGTTAAGAAAAGAAACCATAAAAACCACGGCAATAAATAAGGCATAAATCACATTAAATAAAAGAAACCATTAAAACCATAGCGGCCATTAAAACTTCGCTTTTAATATGCCATTCCTCACATAAAGTAAGCCTTTGTGACTCTAAGCTGGACGCACAAAATAACTAAGGGGCTTATTATGAGCACAACTGACGATTCATTCTCTGTTACCCACGACCCGATTGATATTCAGCGGCCATCGCTCAAAGAGCGCTGGTGGCATATTATGGATACCTGGAAAATCGGCATTATTCCTCTGCCACTGTTCGTTCTGGCGGGCGCGCTAATTGCGATTGATTGCCTGGGCGGAAAACTACCGAGCGACATCGTGGTCATGGTGGCCACGCTGGCCTTCTTCGGCTTTGCCTGCGGCGAGTTCGGCAAACGCCTGCCGATTGTCGGCAAGCTCGGCGCGGCGGCAATTTGTGCCACCTTTATCCCTTCCGCGCTGGTCTATTACGGCCTGCTGCCGGACGTGGTGGTCGAGTCCACGACCAAATTCTATAAATCCACCAATATTCTCTACCTCTATATCTGCTGCATTATTGTCGGCAGCATCATGAGCATGAACCGCACCGTGCTGATCCAGGGCTTCCTGCGCATCTTCTTCCCGATGCTGTGCGGTGAAATCGTCGGCATGATTGTCGGCATGGGCGTTGGACTGGCGCTGGGCCTTGAGCCGTTCCAGATCTTCTTCTTTATCATTCTGCCGATCATGGCGGGCGGCGTCGGGGAAGGGGCGATCCCGCTCTCTATCGGCTATGCCACCCTGCTGCACATGGATCAGGGCGTGGCGCTCGGCCGCGTGCTGCCGATGGTAATGCTCGGCGGCCTGACGGCGATCATCATCTCCGGTTGCCTCAACCAGCTCGGGAAACGCTACCCGCACCTGACCGGTGAAGGCCAACTGATGCCTAACCGCGCCAACGCCGATGCCACCGTCTCTCAACCCGCGTTCTCCGGCAAAGCGGATGTGACCACCATCGCCTCCGGCGCGCTGCTGGCGGTGCTGCTGTACATGCTGGGCATGCTCGGTCACAAGCTGATTGGTCTGCCAGCGCCGGTCGGTATGCTGTTTATGGCGGTGCTGGTGAAGCTCTGTAATGGCGCCTCTCCGCGTCTGCTGGAGGGTTCCCAGGTGGTGTACAAATTCTTCCAGACCTCCGTGACCTACCCGATTCTCTTCGCCGTTGGCGTGGCGATTACCCCATGGCATGAACTGGTGGCGGCGTTCACCGTCAGCAACCTGCTGGTGATTATCAGCACCGTTTCCGCGCTGGTGGCAACCGGATTCTTCGTTGGCAAAAAGATTGGTATGCACCCGATTGATGTCGCCATCGTCTCCTGCTGTCAGAGCGGGCAGGGCGGTACCGGTGACGTGGCGATCCTGACC
Source organism: Enterobacter cloacae complex sp. XAL002 (assembly GCF_049236805.1). Classification (NCBI taxonomy): domain Bacteria; kingdom Pseudomonadati; phylum Pseudomonadota; class Gammaproteobacteria; order Enterobacterales; family Enterobacteriaceae; genus Enterobacter; species Enterobacter cloacae complex sp. XAL002. The sequence goes on along the minus strand of NZ_JBMKJN010000014.1, from coordinate 73,106 downwards.
GCAGGCAACCGCATGAGCCTGATGCCATTCGCCCAGATTGCTACCCGTATCGGCGGGGCGATTAACGTCTCTGTCTCACTGCTGATTCTGGGCAACTTCCTCGTTTAAGTTTTCAGGAAAGAACAATGAAACTCGCAAGCTTTTTATACCAGGGTAAACGCAGCTACGGCATCGTTCAGGCCGAGGGCGTGATTGATTTAGGCCGCCGCCTGGGCGACCGCTATGGCGACCTTAAAGCGCTGTTGCAGGGGAACGGGCTGGCGCAGGCCACCCGTTTTCTGAACGACGCGGTGGATGTACCGCTGAACGCCATCACCTTCTTACCGGTGATTGTCCAGCCGGAAAAAATTCTCTGCGTGGGCATGAACTATGCCGACAAGCGCAAGGAGTTTGACCAGCACAACCCGGCCCCGACCCTGTTTGTCCGCTTCCCGGATTCACAGACCGGCCACAACGAGCCGGTGCTGAAGCCGCGCCACTCCAGCGAGTTCGACTACGAAGGCGAGCTGGCGGTGATCATCGGCAAAGGCGGGGAGAACATCAGCCGCGACGACGCCCTGCGCCACGTGGCGGGCTACAGCTGCTACATGGACGGCTCCGCCCGCGACTGGCAGCACACCTGGTTCACCGCCGGGAAAAACTGGCGGCAGACCGGGGCGTTCGGCCCGTGGATGGCGACGGCGGATGAGATCCCGGACCCGCACAGCCTGGCGATCCGCACCTGGCTGAACGGCCGCATGGTGCAGGAGGACAACACCAGCAGCATGATCCACAAGGTGGCGGAGCTGATCGAATACATCAGCACCTTCACCCGTCTCAGCCCGGGCGACGTGATCATCACCGGCTCGCCTGGCGGGGTGGGTAAAAAGCGCAACCCGCCACTGTTTATGAAGGAGGGGGATCGCATTGAGGTAGAGATCGAGCATATCGGTCATCTGAGCAACGTGATCGTGGAAGCGCCAGCCGTCGGGCTCGCGGCAGCGCACTGAGTAAGGCGGCAGCATGCAATCGCAACCCATTGATTTTCGCCACACCGTTGTGGCGAAACACCCGGAACGCTTAAGCCAGATCCGCTACCTGCTGGCAGACAGCGGCCTTGGCCTGGACAACGACATCACGCTGTTTGTTGAAGCCTGGTCCGGCGCGCAGCTGGTGGGTTGCGCCGGACTTGCTGCCAACGTCATCAAGTGCGTCGCGGTCAACGAGCAGCTTCGTGGGGAAAACCTCAGCGCGCGTCTGCTGGCAGAGGTGGAAAATGCGGCGCTGGAGCGCGGCCATTTTCACCTCTTCCTCTGCACCCGTCCGTGTAATAAGGAGCGCTTTGGCCGCAGCGGTTTCTGGCCGGTTGCCCAGAGCGGGAACAACGCGGTGCTAATGGAGAACACTCCGCAAGGGATCGTGCGCTACTGCCGATCCCTGCGCGCTAGCCGCAAGTGTGGGGAGAAGATTGGTGCCATCGTGATGAACGCCAACCCATTCACCCTCGGTCACCGTCATCTGGTGGAGCAGGCGGCGGCGCAGTGCGATGCTCTGCATCTGTTCGTGGTGCGTGAAGACGCCTCGTTCTTCCCGTTCAGCGCGCGCTTCGAGATGGTGCGCGCGGGCGTGGCGCATCTGCCGAACGTGGTGGTGCATGAAGGCTCGCAGTACATCATCTCCCGCGCCACGTTTCCGGCCTACTTCCTGAAGGAGACCGGTAAAGTGCAGCAGGCATGGAGCGAGATAGACGTGCTGATCTTCCGGGACTTTATCGCCCCGGCGCTGGGCATCACGCACCGCTTCATCGGCTCGGAGCCGTTCTGCGATATCACCCGCCAGTACAACCAGACGCTGCACGATCTGCTGGCCTCGCACATCGACGTGGTGGAAATGCCGCGCATCAAAGCCACCGGCAACGCTATTTCGGCCTCGGAAGTGCGCCGTTTACTCAAGACACAGCAGTTTTCCCGGATCCGGGAGATTGTTCCGGACTCCACCTTCGCGCACCTCGAAGCACATTATCGTGCGAGTGCGGAAGTCGCATAACTATCAGGAATTTATCATGAATATTGTAAGGGAGGCGCTGGCCGGAACGCAGGAGTCCAGCGACCTGATGGTGAAAATCGCCCCCGCTCACGGTGAGCTGGAGATTGTCATCCACAGTGAAGTGATTAAGCAGTTTGGCGAGCAAATACGCCAGGTGGTCAACGACACATTGCGCGCCATGAATGTGCACCAGGGATTAATCATTATTGAAGACAAAGGGGCGCTGGACTGTGTGATCCGCGCCCGCCTGCAAAGCGCGCTTCTGCGTGCCGCCGATGAACAGGCCATCAACTGGGGGGCGCTGAAATGAGTAAACTCCGCCGCAGTATGCTGTTCCTGCCGGGCGCCAATGCCGCCATGCTCTCCACCGCCTTTATCTACCGCCCCGACTCCATCATGTTTGACCTTGAGGACGCCGTGGCCCTGCGCGAGAAAGACACCGCACGCATGCTGGTGTTCCACGCGTTGCAGCACCCGATGTATCAGGATATCGAAACCGTGGTGCGTATTAACCCGCTGAGCACGCCGTTTGGCCTGCTGGATCTGGAGGCCGCCGTACGCGCGGGCGTAGACGTGATTCGCCTGCCAAAAACCGACACCCCGGACGATATCTACGAGCTGGAGGGCCACCTGGAGCGCATTGAGCAGGAGTGCGGGCGTGAAGTAGGTTCCACCCGCGTGATGGCGGCGATTGAATCGGCCATTGGCGTCATCAACGCCGTGGCGATTGCCCGCAGCTCCCCGCGCCTCATCGGCATCGCGCTGGCCGCCTTTGACTACGTAATGGACATGCAGACCGAGCGCGGCGACGGCACCGAGCTGTTCTACGCCCGCTGCGCTGTGCTGCACGCCGCCCGCGCTGCGGGCATCGACGCTTTCGACGTGGTGTGGTCAGACGTTAATGACGAAGCCGGGTTCCTGCGCGAGGTCGACCTGATCCGCAAGATGGGCTTTAACGGCAAATCGCTGATTAACCCGCGCCAGATTGACCTGCTGCACAACGCCTACGCCCCGACTCAGGAAGAGGTGGATCACGCGAAATGGGTGATTGAAGCGGCAGAAGAGGGCGAGCGTAACGGCCTGGGCGTGGTCTCGCTCAACGGCAAAATGGTGGATGCACCGATTATTAACCACGCGCAGGTGGTGCTGGAGCGCGCGGCGGCCTCCGGCGTGCGTCGGTAAGGATGACATAATGAATCAGACAGAACTTCTCCATGTGAATTTCCCCCATCTGCGGGATCTGAAGCCTTTTGATACCGCCCACAGCGCGACGCCGTGGCTGGCTGACAGCGAGGCGAAACACAACCGTAAGCTTTGCGCCTCCCTCGAAGAAGCCGTCATGCGCAGCGGCTTGCAGGACGGGATGACCATCTCTTTCCACCATGCCTTTCGCGAAGGCGACCGGGTGATCAACACCGTTGTGGCGCTGCTGGCGCGGATGGGTTTTAAAAATTTGACCCTGGCCTCCAGCTCGCTGATGACCTGCAACGACGCGCTGATCGAGCATATTCAAAGCGGCGTGATCGCCCGAATTTACACCTCCGGTATGCGCGGCAGGCTGGCGGAGGCCATCTCCCACGGGTTGATGGACGAGCCGGTACAAATTCACTCCCACGGCGGGCGCGTGAAGCTGCTCCAGGATGGCGAGCTGAATATCGACGTGGCATTTCTCGGCGTGCCGTGCAGCGATGAGTTTGGCAACGCTAACGGCACGCAGGGCAAATCGTGTTGCGGTTCGCTGGGTTACGCCATGGTGGACGCACACTTTGCCCGTAAGGTGGTGCTGCTGACCGAAGAGCTGGTGCCGTTCCCGAATATGCCCGCCAGCCTGGTGCAGGATCAGGTGGACTACATCGTGCAGGTGGAGAGCGTGGGCGACCCGGCGAAAATCAGCGTCGGTGCGGCGCGCGTCACCAGCAACCCGCGCGAGCTGATGATTGCCCGCTATGCGGCGGACGTGATTGAACACTCTGGTTACTTTAAACCGGGCTTCTCGATGCAGACCGGCTCCGGCGCGGCGGCGACCGCCTGCACCCGCTTTATGGAAGAGAAGATGGAGCGCAGCGGCGTGAAGGCGCGCTTCGCCCTTGGCGGTATCACCGGCAGCCTGGTGGATTTGCACGAGAAGGGGCTCATCGAAAAGCTGCTCGACACCCAGTGCTTTGACGGCCAGGCGGCGGCCTCGCTGGCGCGCAACCCGAACCACGTGGAGATCTCCACCAACGTCTACGCCAACCCCGGCAGCAAGGCGGCAAGCTGCGACCAGCTCGACGTGGTGATCCTCAGCGCGCTGGAAATCGACGTCGATTTTAACGTCAACGTCATCACCGGATCCGACGGCGTGATGCGCGGCGCATCCGGCGGGCACTGCGACGTGGCGTCGGCAGCCAACCTGACCATTGTGGTCGCGCCGCTGCTGCGAAGCCGCATCCCGACCGTTGTGAAGCGCGTTACCACGCGCCTCACGCCGGGGGAGAGCATTGACGTGCTGGTCACCGACCACGGTATTGCGGTCAACCCGGCGCGCCCGGAGATCCGCGAACGACTCATGGAAGCAGGCCTGAAGGTTGTAGATATCAACGCGCTCTATGAGCGGGCGATTTCCCTGACCGGCGTACCGAAACCGATTGAGTTCACCGACAAAATTGTCGGGGTGATCCGCTACCGCGACGGCAGCGTGATCGACACCGTTCGACAGGTAAAGGAGTGAATATGACTATTGCGACACCCGTGCGGACGGGTGTCAGCCTGGACGCGCTGCTGGCGGCGAAAGAGCGCCGCGCAGCCCGTCAGGCTGACTGGCTTACGCACCATCAACAACCGGTGATCTCCCTAACGCTGGTCACGCCCGGGCAAATCAAAGACAGCCTGCGCTATCGCAACACCATGGGCGTGGCGTTACAGATGTGTGACCAGCTGCTGTGGGAAAACCGCTGGCAGGTGCTGGACCGCCAGGTGCTCTGGCTACCCACCGGACCTGAAGCGCTGTGGTGCGTCGCGCATCCGGCGGCGGAAATTAAAGCGCACTGTGCTGAACTGGAGCAGACGCACCCGCTCGGCAGACTGTGGGATCTGGATGTGATCTGCCCTGAAAACGGCCACGTTGGCCGTCAGTCGTTGGGTTCACACCTCAGGCGCTGTCTGATTTGCGACGAGCCTGCCCACGCTTGTTCCCGTTCTCGGCACCATCCCGTTGAGCAGGTGGTTTCCCGCGTGGAGAAAATGATAGATGACTGGTTTGCTCGCGACTAAACCGCGCCCGGTTGATGTTCCTGCGCTTGCCGCAGAGGCGCTGTGGCAGGAGCTGGAGCTGACCCCCAAACCGGGGCTGGTGGACAGGCTCAATAACGGCTCCCATCGCGATATGGACCATACCTTATTCCTCCGCAGCATTGCGGCGATTACGCCGTGGTTTGCCCGTTTTGCGGAACTGGGTGAAGCACATGCGGCCAAACCTGCCGATCAGCAGTTGCGGATTATCCGCCCGATGGGAATGGCCTGTGAGCAGGCAATGTACGCCGCCACGGGCGGGGTGAACACGCACAAGGGCGGGATTTTTGCCCTTGGTTTGCTCTGCTTCGCCGCCGGACGTGTAAAAAATATCTCTGCGGATAGCCTCTGTTGTGAGGTAAGTAACATCTGTCGTGGGCTGGTGGCGCGGGAACTGGGCGAGCGCAGCGGACAGGTAACGGCGGGAGAGCGACAGTTTCAACAGTACGGTTTAACCGGCGCGCGCGGTGAGGCAGAAAGCGGCTTCAGCACGGTGCGTAAGGCGCTGGCGCAGTGGAAGGGAAACACCCTTCATGACCTGTTATTGCGCCTGATGGCCATCAACCAGGACAGTAATCTCGTTTCGCGCGGCGGCACTGAAGGGCTGCGCTACGTCCAGGGTTATGCGCAGGAGCTGCTGGCGAACGGCTGGGATCAGGATGCGTTGCTTAGGATGGATAACGCGTTGATTGAACGAAACCTGAGTCCGGGCGGCAGCGCGGATTTGCTGTCGGTGGGGTGGGTGCTGTCTGGAATAAAATAGCCGGGTGGCGCTAACGCTTACCCGGCCTACGGTTTGCGGTTTGTAGGCCCGGTAAGGCGAAGCCGCCACCGGGCACAACAATCAATGCGCGATCGGCTGCGCACCGTGTGGTTCGCGTACGTGCTTGTACTTGAACAGCACGATGAACGCGAAGAAAAGCACCAGTGAGTACCCGGCGAAGATCAGCCACACTGGCTGCCAGTTGGTGATGCCGTTGGTGGTATACATCTCAACCACTTTACCGCTCACCACGCCGCCCAGAATACAGCCGAAGCCGTTGGTCATCATCAGGAACATGCCCTGCGCGCTGGCGCGAATTTCAGGTTTCACCTCTTTTTCTACAAACACCGAGCCGGAGATGTTGAAGAAGTCGAAGGCGCAGCCGTAAACAATCATCGACAGAACCAGCAGCACGGTGCCGAACGCGCTTGGGTCGCCGTAGGCGAACAGACCGAAGCGCAACATCCAGGCAGCGATACTGATCAGCATGACGTTCTTGATGCCGTAGCGGCTCAGGAAGAACGGGATGGTCAGGATGAACAGCGTCTCAGAGATCTGCGAGATGGACATCATCACCGACGCGTGTTCAACGATAAAGCTCCCGGCAAACAGCGGATCGTTATCGAAGCTGTGCAGGAAGGTATTACCGAACATGTTGGTGATTTGCAGTTCCGCGCCCAGCAGCATGGAGAAAATAAAGAAGATCGCCATGCGCTTGTTTTTGAACAGGGCGAAGGCGTCCAGGCCAAGCATGGTGCTCCAGCTCTGGTTTTTCTGCTGGTTAGAAACCGGAATGGTGGGCAGCGTCAGGGTGAACAGCGCCAGCAGCACGGAGAGCGCGGCACCAATATACAGCTGCATGTGGCTCAGCTCGAAGCCCGCGAAGCTCACGCCCCACATTGCCATGATAAAGCCGATGGTGCCCCAGATACGGATTGGCGGGAAGTCGGTGACGATATCCAGACCGGCAGATTTCAGGCGGTAGTAGGAGATGGTGTTGATCAGGCCAAGCGTTGGCATATACGCCAGCGAGTTAAGCAGGATCACCATAAACATCGCCCCCGGCGTGGTCACTTCGGCCGCCATAAACAGCGTCCCCGCACCCACCAGATGGCAAAGCATATACAGCCATTTCGCACTTAACCATTTATCTGCCACGATACCGAGCAGCGTTGGCATGAAAACAGCCGCAATACCCAGCGAGCTGTAGACGGCACCGATTGACGCACCATCGAACTTGAGCGTCACAAACATATAGGAGCCGAGTGTAGTCAGCCAGCTACCCCACAGGCAGAACTGCAGAAACGACAAGATTTTAAGCTGCAGCTTAAGGTTCATGTTACTTTCCTCACAAGTGAGCGGGAGATATGTTGTTATAGGAACATTCAGGGTTGTTATTTGATGCAATTCTATCAGTTGGCAACGATATGTTTTGTTACCTCCCGCAAAAAAATGCAATCCACATTAATTTGCAGTTTGGATTGTGATGCAAATAGCATTTTTGTATGGGTGGGGTGGAGTGAGTGCGGTCTGATGCCCCCTCACCCTAACCCTCTCCCCAAAGGGGAGAGGGAACTTGAACACCCTCTCCCCTTTGGGGAGAGGGTAGGGTGAGGGGTGGTGTTGGTTTCTAGCGACGACGATAGTTCTTCTGCGCCGTATTCACCTTATACAGATAGCGGCGGGATTCCGCAGACGGGTGGCGAGTGGTGAGGGTTGAGTAGACATCCCCCGGCGCCATGCTGTTGATGATGTTCGCGGCCTGCACTTTATCGTTCGAGAAGACGCGCAGGACGCTGCCCGCTCCGCCGTTGTAGGCGGTGATCACCGCATAGCGACGTGAAGTCGGGTTATCAATCCCGCCGAGATAAACATTGTTTAGCATCGCCAGATATGCGGTACCGGTATCAATGTTGCTTTGCGGGTCAAACAGGTAGCTGCGGCTCGGCGTACCGGATTTCCCCTGCGCGCGGAACACGTCTTTACCGGCGCTGTGCTGCACAACCTGCATCAGCCCCAGCGCGTCGGAACGGCTCACCGCATACGGGTTGAACGAGGATTCGGTCTGCATAATCGCCAGGATCAGCGACTCATCCACGCCATACTTACGCGACGCCTGACGCACCATGCCCAGATACTTATGCGCACGCTTGTCGAGGTGGTTCGGCACCAGGTTTATCGTAACGCTATAGATCACCTTCAGGCCATTGGTGCGGCTTTTCAGGCGCGTTTGCAGCAAATAGTCTGCGAAGTTCGTCGCGCGACCTTCCCAGCGAATCGGCTGACCGGTCTGGTCAACGACCTGCCCATACAGGAATGGCTCTTTGGAGATAGTAATGTCATCGGCATCAGAGTAGAGATCGATAGAGCCCGGATCGTCGCCCATCAGCAGGGTTTTGATGATGGCCTGACGTAAATGCGCCGCAGGTTCAGTCCCCGCGATGGTTTCAATCGTAATCGTACCGTCATCGAAGTTGATGTGGCTACGGGTCTGATAGGCGTCGGTATACTTAACGTAGTCCTTCGGTCCGGCAATAAGAACTTCGTTAAATCCCCATATGTTCTCGATGTTATGGGCAAACTGCCCCATCAAAATGTCAAAACCGTTGGTGTCCTTAACCCAGGCTTCGTTATAGCTATCGCCCTTTTTGGAAGAACAAGACACAAGCAACGGCGCAACAAGTGCTAGCGCTAATAGTTTTTTCATCATTCCGGGAGTGCGTGTTGTGTTTGCTTTGAGGTTGCTGTTGCCGGGTGGCGCTGCGCTTACCCGGCCTACATAACCGTAGGCCCGTGCAAGCGCAGCGCCGCCGGGCAGCAGCCGCAGAGTATTATTTTTCCGGTGGCGTATAGCCTTCGATGTGGACGTCTTTACCCTCGAACAGGAAGTTCACCATCTCCTGCTCCAGCAGCTTGCGGTGTTCCGGGTTCATCATGCTGAGCTTTTTCTCGTTGATCAGCATGGTCTGTTTTTTCTGCCACTGTCCCCAGGCTTCTTTGGAGATCTCGTTGTAAATGCGTTTACCCAGGTCGCCCGGGTAGAGCTGGAAATCCTGGCCTTCAGCGTCGCGCTGCAGGAAAGTACAAAAAATGGTTCTGGCCATACTCATTCCTCTTTGTCTTGCCGATGCTAAACCATTGCACCGACACGTAATTGCTGTAACAGGCGCTCCACGGGAGCCGCCAGCCCGACTGATGGCGGTTGCGCTAAGTTATACCAGAGAGCGGTGCCTTCATCCATGCAGGAGGTGAATGAGGACACGGGAAGCCACATAGGCACAATATCCAGATGGAAATGGCTGAAGGTATGACGGAACGCGTTGAGTTGCGTCAGGGTATCGGCCGCAATGCCGCGCTGTTCAAGCCATGCCCGAAGCGAAGCTTCATCCTCAAACTGTGGGAAGCAGTATAGACCACCCCACAGGCCACTCGGCGGGCGCTGGGCGAGAAACACCTCGTCGCCATGCTGCATCAGCAGCATGTACCCGGTGCGTTCAGGCAGCGTCTGCTTCGGTTTTTTCCCCGGATACTGCGCCCAGGAGTGGTTCGCATAGGCCACGCAGAGGTTATTTACCGGGCAGAGTTCGCACTTCGGTTTTGAACGGGTGCAGACCATCGCGCCCAGATCCATCATCGCCTGGTTAAAACGTTCCACCCCTTTCGCCGGAGTGACCGCTTCACTGATCTCCCACAGGCGCTTCTCAACCTCTTTCTTGCCCGGCCAGCCTTCTACGGCGTAGCAGCGTGCCAGCACGCGCTTGACGTTGCCGTCGAGAATAGGGAAATGCTTGCCTAAAGAGAGGGAGAGGATTGCGCCTGCGGTCGAACGCCCGACGCCGGGCAAATCCGCCACCTCGTCGAAGGTTTCCGGGAATTTACCGTTGTGGCGCGTCGCGACCTGCTGTGCGGCCTTGTGCAGGTTGCGCGCGCGGGCATAATAGCCAAGCCCGGTCCACAGGTGCAGCACCTCGTCCAACGGGGCGTTCGCCAGATCGGTGACTGTCGGGAAGCGCGCCATAAAACGCTCGAAGTAAGGAATGACCGTCGCGACCTGCGTTTGTTGCAACATCACCTCGGAGAGCCATACTTTGTAAGGCGTTTTTTCAATTTGCCAGGGCAGGGTTTTACGCCCGTATTTGTCGTACCAGTCCAGCACCTGGGCTGAAAATTGAGAGGCTTGCATGGTCATCGATTCGCTTAATCAGGGAGGCAGATTGCAGCACAGCGTCAATCTGCTGTAAACCGGATCTTTCCCATGCTTGCATAGAAGCCTTAACTTTGGATAATGCCCGTTTCCCGTACACTCTCACAAGCAGACAACTCTTTTATGAAAAACGACGTCATTTCACCGGAATTTGATGAAAACGGTCGCCCGCTGCGCCGTATTCGCAGCTTTGTCCGCCGTCAGGGCCGCCTGACAAAAGGGCAGCAACACGCGCTGGACAACTACTGGCCGGTGATGGGCGTTGAGTTCAGCGAGCAGCCGCTCGACTTTACCGAGCTGTTTGGCCGCGATGCGCCAGTGACGCTGGAGATCGGTTTTGGCATGGGCACCTCGCTGGTCACTATGGCGAAAGCGCGACCGGAGCAGAACTTCCTCGGTATTGAAGTGCACTCGCCAGGCGTCGGTGCGTGTCTGGCAACGGCCCATGAAGAGGGCGTTGAGAACCTGCGCGTTATGTGTCACGACGCGGTGGAAGTGCTGCACAAAATGATTCCTGACAATTCTTTGAACATGGTTCAGCTCTTTTTCCCTGACCCGTGGCACAAAGCGCGTCATAATAAACGCCGTATCGTTCAGGCGCCGTTTGCCGAGCTGGTGAAAAGTAAGCTTAAGCTGGGTGGCGTCTTCCACATGGCGACCGACTGGGAACCTTATGCGGAACACATGCTGGAAGTGATGTCGTCGCTGGACGGGTATAAAAACCAGTCTGAAAGCAACGACTACGTACCGCGTCCGGATTCACGTCCGGTGACAAAATTTGAACAGCGTGGCCATCGTCTTGGTCACGGCGTATGGGACTTAATGTTCGAGAGGGTGAAATAATGGCAAAGAATCGTAGCCGTCGTCTGCGTAAAAAGATGCACATCGAAGAATTCCAGGAAGTGGGTTTCTCCGTTGCCTGGCGTTTCCCGGAAGGCACCAGCGTTGAGCAGATCGATCAGGACGTTGATGCGTTCATCAACGAGGTGATCGAACCCAACAAGCTGGCCTTCGACGGTAGCGGCTATCTGGCGTGGGAAGGTCTGATTTGCACCCAGGAAGTGGGGAAATGCACCGAAGAACATCAGGCGCTGGTACGCAAATGGCTTGAAGACCACAAACTGGAAGATGTCCGCGTCAGCGAACTTTTCGACGTTTGGTGGGACTAATAAAGCAAGAACGGGGCCAGCATTAGCTGGCCCATTTTGTCTGAGGGAGTGTTGAAGATGCGTAAAACGTTGCTGGCGGTTGCTTTACTGGCAATCGGAACCACCGCCCATGCGGAGTATAAATGTAGCGTCACCCCGCGTGACGACGTGGTATTAAGCCCGCAAACCGTGCAGGTTAAGGGCGAGAATGGCAATCTGGTGATCACGCCGGATGGCAACGTGACGTTTAACGGCAAACAGCAAAACCTGACGGCCGCCCAGCGCGAGCAGGCGATGGACTACCAGGCCGAGTTGCGTACCGCGCTGCCATGGATAAACGATGGCGCGCTGACCCGCGTTGAGAAGGGCCGCGTGGCGCTGGATAAAATCATCACCAAAGAGGTGGGGGAGAGCAGCAATATGCGCACCCGCCTGACGAAGCTGGATAAACAGCTGAAAGAACAGATGAACCGCATTATTGAGACGCGCTCTGATGGCCTGACGTTCCACTATAAGGCGATCGATCAGGTGCGAGCCGACGGTCAGCAGCTGGTGAACCAGGCGATGGGCGGCATTCTCCAGGACAGCATCAACGAGATGGGCGCCAAAGCGGTGCTGAAAGGCGGCGGTAATCCGTTGCAGGGTGTACTGGGTAGCCTGGGCGGACTGCAAACCTCAATTCAGAACGAGTGGAAGAATCAGGAAGCCGATTTCCAGCAGTTCGGCAAAGACGTGTGTAAACGCGTGGTGTCCCTGGAAGACAGCCGGAAGGCGCTGGTGGGGACGCTGAAGTAACGCCTCTGCGCGTAGGGCCCCTCACCCCGGCCCTCTCCCCAGGGGAGAGGGAGTAACCAGTTCCCTCTCCCTGTGGGAGAGGGTTAGGGTGAGGGCATCAGGCATTGCAATCGTTGCAGAATAGCCATCAGCATCTCCTCCTCATTAGCCCTGAATTCATGATTCCAGAACCGTACGACTTCCCAGCCGTTCGCATTCAAAAACTCGGTGCGACGAGAGTCATAGGCCTCTTTATCCTGATGTTGCCCCCCGTCCAGCTCAACAATCAGTTTCGCCTTAAAGCAGGCAAAATCCACGATGTACGGCCCAACCGGCATCTGTCGGCGAAACTTATACCCAAAGAAGCGGCGACCTCTGAGCAGATACCAGAGGCGTAATTCTTCGGGTGTCATTTGTTTGCGGAGCTGTTTTGATTTTTCCATCCCCACACTCTGCCAGCCTTTCCCTCAACCAGCAGAACGGGATGTAAAATCCTGAATCAGCCTTCAGGATTTTCAGCGAGGAACAGCTCAAGAAGGGAGTTTAGGAACAGCTTGCCGTGCTCGGTGATCTGCCAGTACTCATTACACTCGGTCAGATACCCCTGCGCCAACGCCTCGTCAATCTGCGGACGAATCACCGACTCTGACAACCCGGTGTAGAGCGCAAACTCCGCGCGCGGTGCGGCTTCCAGCAGACGGAAGCGGTTCATAAAGAACTCAAACGGCTTATCCACCGCCTCGACGTCATGCTGACGCTCCAGGTAGCGGCCTTCCATAAACCCGCGCGGATGACGCGTTTTGGCAGTACGCAGAATGCGCCCGTCCGGGAAGGTCACTTTGCCGTGTGCCCCGCAGCCAATCCCCAGATAATCACCAAAGCGCCAGTAGTTCAGGTTGTGCTGACACTGATAGCCCGGCTTCGCATACGCCGAGGTTTCGTATTGCTGATACCCCGCCGCGGTCAAAAGCTGGTGGCCCTGCTCGAAGATATCCCACAGCGCGTCATCGTCCGGCAGCACCGGAGGACGGGAACCAAACAGGGTGTTCGGTTCAATGGTCAACTGATACCACGACAGATGCGGCGGGTTCAGTTCAATTGCCTGACGCAAATCGTCCAGCGCTTCTTCCAGCGACTGATCCGGCAGGCCGTGCATCAAATCGAGGTTAAAACTGCGCAGCCCAAGCCCCGTTGCCAGGTTCGCCGCGCGCTTTGCCTCTTCCGGGCCATGAATGCGCCCCAGGCGCTTCAGCTTTGGCTCGCTAAAGCTCTGCACGCCGATGGAGATACGGTTCACGCCCGCGCGCTGATACTCGACAAAACGGTCGGCCTCAACGGTGCCCGGGTTGGCTTCCATCGTAATTTCAGCATCCGCTGCCAGGTTCAGGCGTGCGCGCACACCGTCCAGCAGCGTCTGCATCGCCGGGCCTGAAAGCAGGCTCGGCGTACCGCCACCAATAAAAATGGTCTTCACTTCACGTCCCTGTGCGTACGGTACATCGGCATCCAGATCGGCCAGCAGATGCGCGACGTAATCATCGTGCGGCACTTCGCCCTTCAGCGCGTGCGAGTTGAAATCGCAGTACGGGCATTTCTGCACGCACCATGGGATGTGAATATAAAGACTCAGAGGCGGCAAATTAGCCATTACGCAGTGCTTCCAGTAACAGTTTCAGGGCGCGTCCACGGTGGGAGATCGCGCTTTTCTCTTCGCGGGTGAGTTCCGCAGCGGTTTTGCCCTCGGTCGGGACAAAGAAAATCGGGTCGTAACCAAAGCCGCCGTTGCCCGCCGCTTCACGGGTGATCACGCCCGGCCAGCTGCCGTGACAGACAATCGGCGTGGGATCTTCCGCGTGACGCATGTAGACCAGCACGCAGTGGAACTGCGCGGTACGCTGTTCGTCAGGGACGTCGTTCAGGGCCACAAGCAGCTTTTCCAGGTTCTGCTGGTCGGTGGCGTCCACCCCGGAATAGCGGGCGGAGTAAATCCCCGGCGCACCGCCCAGAAAATCCACGGCCAGTCCGGAGTCATCGGCAATCGCGGACAGCCCGGTGATCTGCGCCGCATGGCGCGCTTTCAGAATGGCGTTTTCGATAAACGTCAGGCCGGTTTCTTCGGCGGAGTCCACGCCCAGCTCGGTCTGAGCCACCACGTCCAGCCCAAAATCATGTAATAGCGAGGCCAGCTCGCGCACTTTACCGGCGTTACCGGTGGCGAGAACAACTTTCTGCATGGTTTAGTCCTGTTTTGTCAGAGCCGCGACTTCCGTCGGGATAGATTGCGGGTTAAGGATTTTTACCTGTTTATGCCGGCCAAGTTCACCTTTCTCAATGATGACCTGGCTTTTAGCGACGCGAAACTGTTTTGCCAGATATTTAGTCAGATGCGCATTCGCCTGGCCGTCAACGGGCGGGGCAGTGATGGCGACTTTTAGCTCGTCGCCATGCAGCCCAACAATGCTGTCGCGGCTGGCTTTCGGCTGAATGTACAGCCGTAAAACCAGCCCGTCGGCGCAGGGGCTAACTGCACTCATAACGCCATCCACAGCCCCGGCAGCAGCATATTACCCGTCGCCTGTAACAGTTCCGCGATACCCATATTCAGCACGTACAGCAGCAGAACGAGAAGCATCGGGGAGAAGTCGATTCCGCCCATCGCAGGCAGCAGGCTACGGATCGGACGCAGTAACGGTTCAGTCAGCTGAATCAACGCGTACTCCACCGGGCTACGGCCCCGGCTTACCCAGCTCATAATCGCCATCACCAGCAGGACCCAGAAGATCAGCGAGCCGACGGTTTTAACCAGGATCAGAACGGCTGAAATCCAGATAATCGGCTGGAAAGTGATGACCATAAACAGCACGATCGCTTTGATAACGCTCAGAATAAACGCCATCAGCAGAGATGAGCTGTCAATCGGCCCCATTGCCGGAATGATGCGGCGAAGCGGCCCCACAATGGGCTGCGTGATTTTCACGATAAATTGTGAGAATGGATTGTAAAAATCACAACGGGCCCACTGCATCCAGACGCGCAGTAGCAGCGCCATCGTATACAGTTCAATGACCGTTGAAAGCAGGAAAGTCAACGTCTTCATGGCGTTCCTCAGGTTTCCTTATTATTGGGTGTAATCGCGCGCACCGAAAATTGCTGTGCCGATGCGCACCATGGTGCTGCCTGCCGCGATGGCGGCTTCCATATCGTCCGACATGCCCAGAGAAAGCGTGTCTACCGTGTCATAGCGCGCTTTAAGCGCCTCAAATGCTACAGCCATTTGCTGTGCTACGGCAAACTGCCTTTCATAACTTGACTCTGGTGCCGGAATGGCCATCAGTCCGCGCAGGGTTAAGCGCGGCAACGCCGTCACGTCCGCCGCCAGCGCATCCAGTTCGCTCAGCGTAATGCCGGACTTGCTGTTTTCATCACTGATGTTGATTTGAATCAGCACGTTAAGCGCTGGCATCTCCATAGGGCGCTGGTCGCTCAAACGGGTAGCGATACGCAGACGATCGATGGTGTGACACCAGTCGAAGTGCTCTGCTACCAGACGGCTTTTGTTCGACTGTAGCGGACCGATAAAGTGCCACTGCAGGTCTGTATTTCCCCGCTCCCGGAAAGCGCGAATCTTATCTACGCCTTCCTGCACATAGTTTTCACCAAAGGCACGATGACCGGCGGCTATCGCTTCTGCGATGGCGCTCGCAGGCTTGGTTTTGCTGACTGCAAGCAACGTAATTTCTTCTGAAGCACGGCCGCAACGCGTTGCCGCGGCTGAGATTTTGTCCCGGACCTGTGCCAGGTTATGCGCAATGTCGTTCATTTTCCGAGGAGTTGTCTATGGATGTGGAAGAAATTGTGGCCCTTAGTGTAAAGCATAACGTCTCCGATCTACACCTGTGCAGTGATTCACCACCGCGCTGGCGCAGGTCAGGCCGTCTTGAACCTGCGCCGTTTCCGCCCCCGGATGTGGAGGCGTTATTAAAAGCGTGGCTCAATGACGAACAGCAGGGCGCCTGGTTGGCAAACGGGCAGGTAGATTTTGCCGTTACCCTCACAGGCGGTCAGCGGCTGCGCGGCAGTGCGTTTAAGCATATGCACGGCGTTTCGATCGCGCTACGCCTGTTGCCGCTGACGTGTCCGCAGCTCTCTGCGCTAGGCGTGCCGCGCGCGATCCCGGAGCTTTTGTCCAATGACAACGGCCTGATTCTGGTCACCGGCGCCACCGGCAGCGGGAAATCGACCACCCTGGCCGCGATGGTCGATTTTCTCAATCACCATACGGACGGGCACATTCTGACCCTGGAAGATCCGGTGGAGTTTATGTACCAGAGTGAACGTTGCCTCATCCGGCAGCGGGAGATAGGCCAGCATAGCCCGTCCTTTGCCGAGGCCCTGCGCAGTGCGCTGCGTGAAGATCCGGATGTGATTCTGCTTGGTGAGCTGCGCGACAGCGAGACGATACGCCTGGCGCTGACGGCGGCTGAGACTGGCCATCTGGTGTTGGCCACGCTGCACACGCGCGGTGCGGCGCAGGCGATCGAGCGCCTGGTCGATACCTTCCCGGCGCAGGAGAAAGATCCGGTTCGTAATCAGCTGGCGGGAAGCCTGCGTGCGGTACTGGCGCAGAAGCTGCGTCAGGATGTCCAGGGCGGGCGCGTGGCGCTGTATGAGCTACTGGTGAATACGTCGGCGGCGGCAAACCTGATCCGCGAAGGCAAAACCTGGCAACTGCCGGGCATTATTCAAACGGGGCAGCAGGCGGGGATGCAGAACTTTGAGCAGAGTCTGGCGGAGCGACGGGCGCAGGGGCGGCTGTAGGCCCCGGCGCTCAGTAACCCTGTTCGAAATAGCTTTCGAGGATAATGACGGCTGAAGCTGAATCCACGCTGCCTTTGTTCAACGCCCGGAAGCCACCGTGCTCGAACAGGCCAGCGCGTGCCTCGACGGTGCTCAAACGTTCATCGTGCAGCTTAACGGAGACACCAAAGCGGCCATGAATTTTGTTCGCGAACTTGCGCGCGCGGGCGGTAAGCGGCTGCTCGGTGCCGTCCATGTTCAACGGCAGACCGACAATCACGTCGTCCGGCTGCCACTCTTTGAGCAAGCGCTCAATAAGGTTCCAGTCCGGCGTGCCGTCGTTAGCTTTCAGCGCTGTGAGCGGGCGGGCGGTGCCGGTGATCCGTTGACCCACAGCGACGCCGATGCTTTTGGTGCCGAAGTCAAAGGCGAGAAGGGTGCCGCTCATTACGCGTGCCCCGCAACGCCAGGCATGGTCAGAATATCAATGCCAATCAGTTTTGCCGCGTCACGCCAGCGATCGGCGATAGGGGTTTTAAACAGGATATTCATATCCGCAGGGGCCGTCAGCCAGGCGTTATCCAGAATTTCTTGTTCCAGCTGCCCTTTTTCCCAGGAAGCGTAGCCGAGCGCAACCAGCACCTCAGAAGGCTGATTTGCCGTGCCCAGTGTTTCGAGCACATCGCGAGAGGTGGTGACGACGGTGTTATCGGAGATACGAATGCTGGACGAGAAAACCGGCGGGGTATGCAGGATAAAGCCACGATCTTCTGCAAGCGGTCCGCCGAGCATCACCGGTTTATCAAGACGGATTTCCGGCAGCCGCGCTTCAGCAGGGATTTTCAGCTTGTCCAGAATGCCTTCAACCTGAAGGTTTTCCAGCGGCTTATTGATGATAATCCCCATTGCGCCGTCTTCGTTGTATTCGCAAATATAGACCACGGCGCGGCGGAAAATCGGATCCTGGAGAGCAGGCATGGCAATAAGAAAGTGATGCTGTAAATTCATTGTCAGAGGTACTGTTTCCTGGTTTAAAAAGCGACAGCGCCCAGTATGGGGATAAACACAGGCGCTGTCACAGGTTATTTCTGTAAACGTTTTTCGATAGCGTCCATCAGCATTCCGGTGATCGAGATCGGGAATTCCGCTTCGATCTCACGAATGCAGGTCGGGCTGGTGACGTTCACTTCGGTCAGACGATCGCCGATGATATCGAGGCCAACGAAGATCAGGCCTTTGGCTTTCAGCGTAGGGCCGACGCGGCGGGCAATTTCCCAGTCGCTTTCGCTTAACGGACGCGGTTCGCCACGACCTCCGGCCGCCAGGTTGCCACGGGTTTCACCACCCTGCGGGATACGCGCCAGGCAGTAAGGCACCGGCTCGCCGTCTACAACCAGCACACGCTTGTCGCCGTCTTTAATGGCCGGCAGATAGTTTTGCGCCATGCAGTAGCGGGTCCCCAGCTCGGTCAGCGTTTCGGCAATTACGCCAATGTTCGGGTCGCCCTCTTTCACGCGGAAGATCGATGCGCCGCCCATGCCGTCCAGCGGCTTCATGATGATGTCGCCGTGCTTCTGCCAGAATTCTTTCAGCTGCGTTTTGCTGCGGGTGACCAGCGTTTCCGGTGTCAGGTCAGAGAACCATGCGGTATAGAGCTTCTCGTTGCAGTCGCGCAGGCTCTGCGGCTTGTTGACGATCAGCGTGCCTTTCTCTTCGGCACGCTCAAGGATATAGGTGGAGTAAATGTATTCGGTGTCGAACGGCGGATCTTTACGCATCAGGATGACGTTAAGGTCGGCCAGGGCAATATCCTGCTCGGTGCCGAATTCGTACCATTTTTCGTAGTTCTGCTCGACGTTAACGATGCGGGTACGTGCGCGGGCTTCACCGTTGATCAGGTACAGATCGTTCATCTCCATATAGTGGAGTTCATAGCCGCGACGCTGCGCTTCCAGCAGCATAGCGAAGCTGGAATCTTTCTTAATGTTAATGTTTGCGATGGGGTCCATCACGATGCCGAGCTTAATCATGTTCTTCTCCGGTTATGGGTCAGGCTTTGCTTCAACCCAGATCGCCAAATCGCACCTGTAGGGCGGTAATGGCGGTGAGTGCCGTTGTCTCAGTGCGCAGAACGCGAGGTCCCAACAGAATATCAGTAAACTGGTAACGCGCCGTCATGGCGATTTCGTCAGCCGACAGGCCGCCTTCCGGGCCAATCAGCAGGCGTACGCGCTCAACGGGCAGCGGCAGCGTATTGATGCTGGCGCTGGCGCGCGGATGAAGATTAAGCTTAAGCCCGCTTTCCTCTTCTGCACACCAGTCCTCCAGATCCATCGCCGGGCGGATCTCCGGGATGCGGTTGCGGCCACTCTGTTCACAGGCTGCAATGGCAATTTTCTGCCACTGCTGGATCTTTTTGTTCAGACGTTCCGCATCCAGTTTAACGCCGCAGCGCTCAGAAAAAAGTGGCGTAATGAGGCTTACACCCAGTTCAATGGATTTCTGAATGGTGAACTCCATCTTTTCCCCGCGCGACATCACCTGGCCAAGGTGAATGTGCAGCGGGGATTCCCGGTTGTCCACGTCGCCACGCAGCACCTTCACGTGCACGCTTTTTTTATCGGCGCGCGTAATTTCAGCGTCAAAAATCTGATTAGAGCCGTCAAAGAGCTGAATCGCCTGGCCTGCGCCCATGCGCAGCACGCGGCCTACGTGGTTTGCGGCATCATCAGACAGGGCGATTTCGCCGCCTGGGGTAATCAGTTCAGGGTGATAGATGCGAGGGATGCGCATAGTCAGAAATTCCATGTGTCATGCGATATAAGCGAATTGCCGTAGTGTAGGTTAGCTCTTTTGCGCCTGGCAAGCCCGCTGGACGTAAGGGTTGTGATTCCCCTGGACTTTGGCGATACGTTCGTCGCGCTGGCATTCCCAGTCCGTCACCGGGTAGAGCTTGTCCCAGGCATTGAAGAGCTGCGTCTGCTGGCGGGAAAGGTTGAGATCGTAGCGGTCGCGCATATAGAAGTAAGTGCGGGCGATGCTGCCGCGCGCGCGGGCAGGCGGTTCGGCGAGTTTCTCTTTGAAATCGACCTTCATGGCGCACTGACCGTACTGGCCTTCGCCACCGTTCCACTGGCTGTACATGAAGTTTCCGCGGTCGCCATTGACTTCACCCACGGCGGGTTGCAGGTTGTGCATATCGCTTTCCATCTGGCGGTAGACCGGATCTTTTGCGCAATTTTTACGTCCACCGTCCTGCCAGCACTGGCGCTGGTGGCCAAACTGCCAGGCCGGAACAACGTGTTCCCATTCGATTCGGCTGGCGCGGTTCTCGTTCTTGCGCACCTTATAGCCGCAGGATCCCAGATCCACGACCCCTTTCTTACCCTGCCAGTTAATTTTACAGCCGCAGTAGAAATCACCCGGTACGTCGGCGTTAATCTTTACGCCTGCGGTTTTTGCCTGTGAGAAACTGTGAATACCGTCGGCCAGAGCATGGCCGGAGAGCGCCGTCGCCAGAAAAGCGACTGCGAGAGAAACATTACGGGACATCTTACACTCCGTGTCAAAACGAGCCCGCAACGTAACGAATGTTGTTCCCGTATGCAATCAGTCAGATCAGGAAAGTTCCTGAAAGTTCGAGTGATTATTCCGCCACCAGTGGTTCGCCGCACTTTACGCAGCGATAGGTCGCCTCGCCGCGCACCACGCGGTTGTGACGGCGGACGGTAAGCTGGTGCTGCTGGCACTGGCAGCGGTAGGGAAACGTATTGCGGCGTACCGATTCCAGCTCGAACTGGTGGGTGCGGCGAGCCGGAACGCCGAGCACCGCCTCCATCATCCATTTCCACTCTTTGCCGTGCGGCGCGACGCGGCCAAAGTGTTTCCACACCAGAAGGTGGGCCAGCTCGTGCGGCACCACTTCTTCGATAAACGCCTGCTGATTTTCCATCATCAACACCGGATTCAGGCGGATCTCATACGATTCCAGCCAGGCGGTGCCTGCCGCGGTGCCACGCTGCTGATAGACCAGCTTCGGTTCAGGATAATCGCGGCCGAGCTTCAGGTTGGCCTGGGCGAGTTTTTCCCGCAGGCTGCGCATAACGGCTTGCTGAATGGCGATGGGGAGACGGGGAGATTTCATAGGGGCAGAGCATAAAGCGGGAAGCGGGGAGGCGCAAGAGGCGCCTCCCGCAGGAGGATCAGTCGTGTGCGCCGATTTCGCGCAGAGGACGACCTTTCATCAGGTTACGTTCAATGTGTTCCAGTGAAACATGTTTGGTTTCAGGAACCAGCCAGATCGTGAGAACAATAAAGAACAGGTTCAGACCGGCGTAGACCCAGAAGGTATTGGCATTACCCAGGGTATTGAGCATGGTCAGGAACGTTGCGCCGACGATCATGTTGGCAATCCAGTTGGTTGCGGTAGAGCAGGTGATACCAAAATCACGCCCTTTCAGCGGCTGGATCTCAGAGCACAGTACCCAAATCAGCGGACCGGCGCTCATCGCAAACCCAATAATAAACATCAGCAGCATCGCCACGGCGAAGTACTGTGCCGTTGGGGAGTGAATGCCCATGTGCATCATGGTACCCAGCACGCCCATCCCGATGGCCATGACCAGGAAGCCCAGCGTCAGGGTTGGTTTACGCCCCCAGCGGTCCACCAGACCGATAGCGATAAAGGTCGCCAGCACGTTGGTCAGGCCGACGATCACGGTGCCCCACATCTGTTCGGTGGTGTTGGTGTAGCCCGCCAGTTCGAAGATTTTCGGCGCGTAATACATGATGACGTTCATCCCGGTGAACTGTTGCATGATCTGTAACAGCACACCGAGGAACACCGCGCGGCGGAAGTTGCTGTTCTCTTTGAACAGCGCCCAGCCGGACTGTTTGACCTTCAGGCTTTCGCGGATCTCTTCCAGCTCGTTTTTGGCTTCGGCGCTGGTATCACGCAGGCGTAAGAGCACGCGTTCGGCATCGTGGAAGCGGCGTTTGGCGGCGAACCAGCGCGGGCTGTCCGGCAGGAAGAAGACACCAATCAGCAGCAGAATGGCCGGAATGATGATGACGCCCAGCATCCAGCGCCATGCGCCGCTGTAGCTGAAGGCGGTATCGGAAAGATAAGCCCCCAGAATACCGATGGTGATCATCAGCTGGTACATGGAAATCATGCTGCCGCGGATTTTTTCCGGTGCGATTTCAGACAGGTACAGCGGGGCAGTATAAGACGCCACGCCCACTGCCAGACCGAGCAGCACGCGGGAGAGGATCAGCACTTCAACATTAGGCGCAGCGGCAGAGAACAGTGAGCCGGCAACGAACAGGATCGCGCCGATCATCAGGCTCTTTTTACGCCCGAGCTTAAAGGAGAGCCAGCCGCTGCCGACCGCGCCGACGGCGGCACCGAACATCATGGAGCTGACCACCCATTCCTGAGTGTGTGCGCTAATCTGGAACTCATCGGTGATGAAAGGTAATGCACCGGCAATTACGCCAATATCCAGGCCAAAGAGTAATCCTGCCAGAGCGGCGAGGAAGCAGACGAAGAACGTCATTGCCTTATTGGACGTACGCCCCTGTTTATTATTGTCAGGCATTATGCCCTCCAGTTGGGTTATCAGTTTTTACGATATTAAGAGTAGGTGAGCGGCTCATAAAAATATGTGAGTCAAATCACAACGGTGTAATCGGTTACACTAGTTTGTAACCGTAAAAATAATTAAAGCTTTGAAAATATAGAGGTAAATTAATTGATATGCATCGCGTTTGCACAAATTTCAGACTTAACTGAAAGGGAATGTAACAGCAGAAGAAATGCGATCATGCAAAGAGAATATTCTGAAAGCGGGGTATAGAGAGTGAGGTGTAAACGGTTCCAAACATTGCCGGGTGGCGGCTGCGCCTTACCCGGCCTACCAAAATTCACTACCCGTAGGTCGGGTAAGGCATAGCCGCCACCCGACATAAAAAAGGCCAGCACAAAGGCTGGCCTGTTTAAGCTGCTGGCAGTCGATTATTTCAGACCGGCAGCATCACGCAGCAGGGCGGCTTTGTCGGTTTTTTCCCAAGGGAAATGTTCGCGACCAAAGTGACCGTACGCTGCGGTTTCCTGGTAGATTGGGTGCAGCAGATCCAGCATCTGAATCAGACCGTATGGACGCAGGTCGAAGAACTCACGCACCAGCAGGGTCAGCTGTTCAGAAGGCACTTTTTCAGTACCGAAGGTTTCCACCATGATGGAGGTTGGCTCAGCCACGCCGATGGCGTAGGAAACCTGAATTTCACAGCGGTCAGCCAGGCCCGCAGCAACGATGTTTTTCGCCACATAACGTGCAGCGTACGCCGCAGAACGGTCCACTTTAGACGGGTCTTTACCGGAGAACGCGCCGCCACCGTGGCGCGCCATGCCGCCGTAGGTATCTACGATGATTTTACGACCGGTCAGACCGCAGTCACCCATTGGGCCGCCGATAACGAAGCGTCCGGTTGGGTTGATGAAGAATTTGGTCGCAGAGCTCAGCCATTCAGTTGGCAGAACCGGCTTGATGATCTCTTCCATCACCGCTTCCTGCAGGGATTTCTGGTCAATATCTTCAGCATGCTGCGTGGAAAGAACCACGGCATCAATGCCGACGATTTTCCCGTCGTCATACTGGAAGGTAACCTGGCTTTTCGCATCCGGACGCAGCCACGGCAGGGTGCCGTTTTTACGCACTTCAGCCTGACGCTGCACCAGACGGTGTGCGTAAGTCACCGGCGCTGGCATCAGCACGTCGGTTTCGTTGGTCGCGTAGCCGAACATCAGGCCCTGGTCGCCCGCGCCCTGTTCCAGCGGATCGGCACGGTCAACGCCCTGGTTGATGTCCGGGGACTGTTTGCCGATAGCGCTCAGTACGGCGCAGGAGTTGGCATCAAAGCCCATATCAGAATGTACATAACCGATCTCACGCACCGTGTTACGGGTGATCTCTTCGATATCAACCCATGCGCTGGTGGTGATCTCACCGCCAACCAGAACCATGCCGGTTTTGACATAGGTTTCACACGCTACGCGCGCCTTTGGATCCTGCGCGAGGATCGCATCCAGCACCGCATCGGAGATTTGGTCAGCAATTTTATCAGGATGTCCTTCTGATACGGACTCGGACGTAAACAGGTGTTTTGCCATGTTTTATTTCACCTAAAAGGAATTTGGTTAGCTCGAACTGCTGTGTGGAATAGCCAAAGGAGATAATTCTACCAAGGCCTGCAGGATTTTGACACTGGCAGTCTGAGTGTTAATCGGTATGGATGGATTAACATCTGGACGTCTATTTTAGGTCACTTCTTCACCCGATTTCCAGTTTTTTTTGACTCACCTCTCACTGCGTTGAAAACACGGCTGGAAATTTTTCCTGACGGCGCTGGCAACCTGCGCATTTTTGTTTTGCTTTTTAGCGACCTTCTCGGTATAAAACGCGGCGCGCGGCTCATATAAATTAAGCGCTCGATGAACACATCGTGTCGCCACTTCCAGCCGGGTTAAGCAGTGAACTTTTAGCTTTGGCTTGTGGTCCGTTTCAGCAGAGGCGGCCGTGGAGGTGATACGAGATAATGAACCATTGTTTTCCGCTCATTCAGCGCAGTCGTTCTGGCGCGCATTTGATTCCCACCCGCACTTCTGGTCTAAACACCTGCCGATGTTATACCCATCTCGGTGCTTCTCAGGATTCCAGAGCCGGTCACGCTTTGTGAAAACTGAACAAGGGCGCTCTTGTTAATACAGGAGTTTTCTCGTGGTTTCGCCGAACCTTGTCATACAGAGTTCGGATACGTGTTTTACAATGATATGAATAAGAAACCGGTCGCACGGTCTGGATTTCAGCATACTCTGCTGGGAAATGGAGCCGTTAATGGGTTGTTATCGCCGTATAACGCTGCGATAGTAGTCAACTGTTTTACACTTAATACAAAGAGTTGAGGTTCGCTATGTCTGACGACATGTCTTCGCTTTCGCCTTCGTCAGCAGGCGAACAGGGTGTACTACGTTCTATGCAGGAGGTTGCGATGAGCTCCCAGGAAGCCAGCAAGATGCTGCGCACTTACAATATTGCCTGGTGGGGCAATAACTACTACGACGTTAACGAGCTGGGCCACATCAGTGTCTGCCCGGATCCGGACGTCCCGGAAGCGCGCGTGGATCTCGCTAAGCTGGTGAAAGCCCGTGAAGCCCAGGGTCAGCGCTTGCCTGCACTGTTCTGCTTCCCGCAGATCCTGCAACATCGCCTGCGTTCTATTAACGCCGCGTTCAAACGCGCGCGGGAATCGTATGGTTATAACGGCGACTATTTCCTCGTTTACCCGATCAAGGTAAACCAGCACCGTCGCGTGATTGAGTCCCTGATCCACTCCGGCGAACCGCTGGGCCTGGAAGCTGGCTCCAAAGCGGAGCTGATGGCGGTTCTGGCGCACGCGGGCATGACCCGGTCGGTGATCGTCTGTAACGGCTATAAAGACCGCGAATACATTCGTCTGGCGCTGATTGGCGAGAAGATGGGCCACAAGGTCTATCTGGTGATCGAGAAGATGACCGAAATCGCGATCGTGCTGGAAGAGGCCGAGCGTCTGAACGTGATCCCACGCCTTGGCGTGCGTGCGCGACTGGCGTCGCAGGGTTCCGGTAAATGGCAGTCTTCCGGCGGTGAAAAATCCAAGTTCGGCCTCGCGGCGAACCAGGTGCTTCAGCTGGTGGAAATTCTGCGCGAGCGCGGTCGTCTGGACAGCATTCAGCTGCTGCACTTCCACCTTGGCTCGCAGATGGCCAACATTCGCGACATTGCCACCGGCGTGCGTGAATCGGCACGTTTCTACGTTGAGCTGCACAAGCTTGGCGTAAATATTCAGTGCTTTGACGTGGGCGGTGGCCTGGGCGTGGATTACGAAGGGACACGCTCGCAGTCTGACTGCTCGGTCAACTACGGCCTGAACGAATACGCCAACAACATTATCTGGGCGATTGGCGATGCCTGCGAAGAGCACGGCCTGCCGCACCCGACGGTGATCACCGAATCCGGCCGCGCGGTCACTGCGCACCATACGGTGCTGGTCTCTAACATCATCGGCGTTGAGCGCAGCGAAATCACTGAAGCCACGCCTCCGGCAGACGATGCCCCACGTTCCCTGCAAAGCATGTGGGAAACCTGGCAGGAGATGCACGAGCCGGGCACGCGTCGTTCTCTGCGCGAATGGCTGCACGACAGCCAGATGGATCTGCACGACATTCACGTCGGTTATTCTTCAGGCACCTTTAGCCTGCAGGAACGCGCGTGGGCGGAGCAGCTCTATCTGAACATGTGCCATGAAGTGCAGAAGCAGCTCGATCCGAGCAACCGCGCACACCGTCCGATTATCGACGAGTTGCAGGAACGTATGGCGGACAAAATGTACGTCAACTTCTCCCTGTTCCAGTCGATGCCGGATGCCTGGGGTATCGACCAGCTGTTCCCGGTTCTGCCGCTGGAAGGGTTGAATCATGCGCCTGAACGCCGCGCGGTGCTGCTGGACATTACCTGTGACTCCGACGGCGCGATTGACCACTACGTCGACGGTGACGGTATCGCAACGACCATGCCAATGCCGGAGTACGATCCGGAGAACCCGCCAATGCTGGGCTTCTTTATGGTGGGCGCGTATCAGGAGATCCTCGGCAACATGCACAACCTGTTCGGTGATACCGAAGCGGTTGACGTGTTTGTCTTCCCTGACGGCAGCGTGGAGGTTGAGCTGTCCGACGAAGGGGACACCGTGGCGGATATGCTCGAATACGTTCAGCTGGATCCGAAAAAACTGCTCACCCAGTTCCGCGATCAGGTCAAAAACACCGGTCTGGACGATGCCTTGCAGCAGCAGTTCCTGGAAGAGTTTGAAGCGGGTCTGTACGGTTACACCTACCTGGAAGACGAATAAGCTTTTTATTCCCTCTCCCCTCTGGGGAGAGGGTTAGGGTGAGGGGCAAAGGCCGCACAATGCCCTATACTCACTTGAACCCGTATGAATTAACGGCGATAATTCGCCCCACTATGCGATTTACGAATCAATCCCTTCCTCGTCGGGTTTAACGACGCGGAGGGGATTTTTTTTCATCTGTTTTAATGTATCGACTTTATAAGAGGTCAGGACATGAGCACTTTAGGTCATCAGTACGATAACTCTCTGGTATCTAACGCGTTTGGTTTTTTACGCCTTCCGATGAACTTCCAGCCTTACGACAGCGATGCTGACTGGGTGATCACCGGCGTACCGTTCGACATGGCAACGTCCGGTCGTGCGGGTGGACGTCATGGCCCGGCGGCAATCCGTCAGGTTTCCACCAACCTGGCCTGGGAGCACAACCGCTTCCCGTGGAACTTCGACATGCGCGAGCGCCTGAACGTGGTGGACTGCGGTGATCTGGTGTACGCCTTCGGTGACGCGCGCGAAATGAGCGAAAAATTGCAGGCGCACGCCGAGAAGCTGCTGGCGGCCGGTAAACGCATGCTCTCCTTCGGCGGTGACCACTTCGTGACCCTGCCGCTGCTGCGCGCCCACGCGAAGCACTTCGGTAAAATGGCGCTGGTGCACTTTGACGCGCATACCGACACCTACGCGAACGGCTGCGAATTCGACCACGGCACCATGTTCTACACCGCGCCGAAAGAAGGCCTGATCGATCCGAACCACTCCGTGCAGATCGGCATCCGCACCGAGTTCGACAAAGACAACGGCTTCACCGTACTCGACGCGGGCCAGGTGAACGATCGCGGCGTGGACGATATTCTGGCTCAGGTTAAGCAGATCGTCGGCGATATGCCTGTCTACCTGACCTTCGACATTGACTGCCTGGATCCGGCATTTGCGCCGGGCACCGGTACGCCGGTGATCGGCGGCCTGACCTCAGACCGCGCCATCAAGCTGGTGCGCGGCCTGAAGGATCTGAACATTGTCGGGATGGACGTGGTGGAAGTGGCTCCGGCCTATGACCAGTCCGAGATCACCGCGCTGGCCGCGGCGACCCTGGCGCTGGAAATGCTCTACATCCAGGCGGCGAAAAAAGGCGAATAAGCCTTACGCGCTGATTGCTGCTGCGTGGTGCATGCGCAGCAGCAACATTCCCCAGGCCAGCGTGAAGGTGTAGACAAACCCCGGTTATTTCGCGGGCGATGACCATTCCCGTCAGCGAGCCTAACAAAGGCGAAACCGCGCAGACCGCGGCCCAAATCGCAATGCTGCTTAATAATCCCTGCCGATAATGAAGTTTGCTTTCAATAACCGGCGTTAATAATAGAGCGGAAAAACCATAACCCAGAAGAAAGCAGGTCATGAGTAGACCCTATAACATTCTGTTTTCATTTAACTGAAAATGTTCGGCAAATTCCGAGTTTAAAATCATTACCGAGATATTTACCCGATCGACGTACGAAATAATAATGAGTAATAAAAGCGCAATCGTGCCTTGCCATCTTGCCGTCATCATGTCCGCCTTACGTTTTTTGTAACTTATATTTTTTATCAATGTGATTGTCACGGAGCTAAAATGATTCACCTGTGAAACTCATTGTTTATTAAAGATAAATTAAAAATCAGTTTCACCGGTGAAACGCGAAAGAGGTGACGTTAATTTATTTTTAAAGAGTAAAAAGAAAGGAAGTCAATATCTTTTATTCAAAATAAGAGACCATTAAAAAAACGTATTTCTCACGCTGTAATAATGAAAATTTCATATCGCTGCATTTTTTCGTGATCCCTTGCACACTTAGTTAATTAATTGCCGATCGATTAACAAATTCGTCACATTGTCGCTTGACGAAACATTCATCGCTTTTATATTGACCGTATTAAATAAGAAACAGAGTTTCATATATGAAACAAAAGCCTGGAGGATCGTGATGAGCTGGATAGGCGTATGTGACGCAGAACAAGTACAGGAAGATTTCCCTTTTAGCGGCAACGTCGACGGGAAAGAGATCGGCGTTTACCTGATCGATGGTGAATATTACGCGCTGGAAGACGTATGCCCCCACGCCTATGCCCTGCTGAGTCAGGGCTTCGTAGAAGACGGCAAGGTGGAATGCCCGCTGCACGAGGCGGTGTTCGACGTCAAAACCGGCCAGTGTCTGCACGGCCCCGGAGGACGCAACCTCAACCGTTACCCGGTTCGGGTCTTTGAAAACCAGATTCAGATTACCTTTGTTGAGGAGATCGTGGCATGAGCGACACGCTGAACTACAACCCGGCGCTGCCGGAAAGCCGCCAGTTTACCCCGCCGGCAGAGGGCGGTAATGGCGCCATTCACAAGCCGGGCGAGTACCAGAATCTGATCTGGCAGACCCGCAGCCGCGAGCCGGAAAGCTGGGAGGTGAACCTGATTGCCACGCTGGAAGATCTCTTCGAACAGGGCGTTGAAACGCTACCGGAACTGGTGAACGGGCTGAACGCGGTGCGCATGCATGACCAGCAGGGTGAGCCGTGGCGCGAGGCCAGCTTCCAGGCATTCTTACAGGTTAACGGCTACTGAGGACAACGCGATGACGACGACCGTACAACACTATCTGGATAAAGGCCTGCGCGGCCTCTGGTATCCGGTGCTGGCGAGCTGGGAAGTGCAGTCTGCGCCGGTGGGCATCACCCGCCTGGGCGAGCAGATTGTGGTCTGGCGCAACAAAGACGGCCAGGTGCAGGCGCTGGAGGACCGCTGTCCGCACCGCGGCGCGCGCCTGTCGATGGGCTGGAACCTCGGCGACCGCATCGCCTGCTGGTATCACGGCGTAGAGGTGGCGGGCAACGGCGAGGTGAAAGACGTGCCCGCTGTGGATAAATGTCCGCTGGTCGGCCAGCAGTGCGTGCGCAGCTATAACGTGCAGGAGGCGCACGGCGCCATCTTCCTCTGGTTTGGCGTCACCGCGGATCAGCAGCCGGACGAACTGACCTTCCCGGATGAACTCGCCGACACGGACAGCTTCAGCAACTTCCTCTGCACCGCCGCGTGGAAATGCAATTACCAGTACGCGCTGGAAAACGTGATGGACCCGATGCACGGCACCTATCTGCACTCCTCCTCGCACTCGATGGCGGAAGGGGATCGCAAGGCCGACATGGTGCTCCAGCCGACCAAAACCGGCTTTATCTTTGAGAAGAAAGGGCAGAGCGGCGTCAACTTCGACTGGGTGGAGCTGGGCAACAGCGGCACCTGCTGGATGCGTCTCTCCATTCCGTACAAGAAGCGTTTCGGGCCGGGCGGCCACTTCTTTATCGTCGGCATGGTGGTGCCGGAAGATAACGACAACTGCCGCGTCTTCTTCTGGCGCATCCGCCGCGTGCAGGGCTGGCAGCGCGATATGTGGCGCTTCATGTACCGCAACCGGCTGGAAAAACTGCACTGGGAAGTGCTGGAGCAGGACCGCGTGGTGCTGGAGAGCCTGGCGCCAAACGCCCGCGATCATGAATACCTGTATCAGCACGATGTTGGCCTCTCGCGCCTGCGTCGCATGATGCAAAAGGCCGCCAAAGAGCAGCTGGCGATGCGTGAAGCACAGCAGGGGGCCGCCTGATGAACGGGCTGCTGAGCGGTAAGCGCATCGTCATAACCGGCGCCGCGCGCGGGCTGGGCTTTCACTTTGCCAAAACCTGCGCGGAGCAGGGCGCGGCGGTGGTGATGTGCGACATCCTCAAAGGCGAGCTGGCCGAGAGCGCCCACCGGCTGTGTGAGCAAGGCTATGCGATCGAATCGCACGTTATCGATCTGGCCGATCCGCAGTCCATTGAGCAGGTGTTCAGCGCGATTGGCGAGCAGGGGCAGATTGACGGTCTGGTGAACAACGCGGCGATGGCGACGGGCGTCGGCGGCAAAAATATGCTCGATTACGATCCGGATCTCTGGGATCGGGTGATGAGCGTCAATGTCAAAGGCACCTGGCTGGTGACGCGCGCCGCGGTGCCGCTGCTGCGCGAGGGGGCGGGCATCGTGAACGTCGCGTCCGACACCGCACTGTGGGGCGCGCCGCGCCTGATGGCCTACGTCGCCAGCAAGGGCGCCGTGATTGCCATGACCCGCTCAATGGCGCGCGAACTGGGTGAAAAGCGTATACGCATTAACGCCATCGCGCCGGGGCTAACCCGCGTCGAGGCGACGGAATATGTCCCCGCCGAACGGCATCAACTCTACGAAAACGGCCGCGCGTTAACCGGGGCACAGCAGCCGGAAGACGTCACCGGCAGCGTGGTCTGGCTGTTAAGCGATCTGTCGCGGTTCATCACCGGACAGCTGATCCCGGTCAACGGCGGTTTTGTCTTTAACTAAGGTAGGGCGATGATGGCAAACGATCAGGAAGTGAAGTATCTGGTGCCGGGGCTGGAGCGCGGTTTACAGCTGCTGTTGGCCTTTGGCGAGCAGCATCGCGATCTGACCTTTGCCGAACTGCATCGGCTGGTGGATATGCCGAAGGCCACCGCCTATCGCGTGGTACAGACGCTGGAGTACATGGGATTTCTGGAGCGCAACACGCGCACCAATACCTTTTCGCTGGGCATGAACGTGCTGCGTCTTGGCTTTGAGTACATCGCCTCGCTGGACGTGGCGCAGGTCGGCCAGCCGGTGATCGAGCAATTGCGCGACGTGAGCCAGTGCAGCAGCCATCTGGCGATCCGCGACGGGCGCGACATTATCTATATCGCCCGCGTCAGCGCCGCCGGGTCGCGTATCAACCAGGTCAGCATTGGTACCCGTCTGCCGGTGCACTGCACCTCGCTGGGCCGCATGCTGTTGACCGATATTTCCCGCGCTGATTTCGAACAGCTGTTCCCGCATGAGCGCCTGCCGGGCAACACGCCGGGGCAGCTTCACGACCGCGAAGCCCTGTGGCAGATGGTGCAGCAGGACAAAGCCCGCGGGTATGTCATTGGCGAATCCTTCTTCCGCCACGGCATCTCTTCCATCGTCTACCCGGTGTATGACCGAAGCGGCCGCGTGGCGGCGGTGGTCAGCATTCTGGTGCCGTCGGAGGAGATCCCACTGAGCGACCGCGAGCGCCTGCAAAACGAGGTTCGCCTTGCGGCGGATAAAATTTCTGGCTTCTTAGGGTATCTGTCACAGGCCTGTTAAATCAGTGAGTTAACGTCAGGCGCTTGACTGCGTCGGGCATGTTTTACGCCCAATCTGGGCCAGATGAGGCAACGAACGATGAGTATAACCGGAATTGAAAAGCTGGAATTTGGTGTGGAAGATCTGACGCACTGCGCCAAATTTATGCGTGATTTTGGCCTGACGGGCGATGCCAGCGGCCAGCGTTTCACCACCCTGAGCGGCGCGCGCGTGGAGCTTAACCCGATCGACAGCCCCGACCTGCCGCCCGCGTTTGAAGCGGGCAACACTCTGCGCCGCATGACCTGGGCGGTTGCCAGACAGTCTGAGCTGGACGCGCTGCGCCCGAAGCTGGCGCAACAGCCAGGTTTTCGTGAAGTGGGCGACGCGCTGGAATGCCTGGATCCGAACGGCATGACGCTGCGCGTGCAGGTGACCCAGCAGACCGACGTGGAGCTTAACGTCGAGCCAATAAACCAGTGGGGCGACGCCCGCCGTATCGACACGCCCAGCCCGGTTTACGATCGCGCCCAGCCGATCAACGTGGGGCATGTGGTGTTCTTCGTGGAAGAGCTGGCGGCAGTGGAGAAATTCTACCGCGAGGTGCTCGGCTTCCAGGTCTCGGATCGCTATATCAACCGCGCCGTGTTCCTGCGCTGCGGGGCGCGTGGCGGCCATCACAACCTGTTCCTGCTGCAACTGCCGAACCGCAAGCGCGGCCTTAACCACGTGGCCTTCACCGTGCGCGACATCCACGAGGTGATCGGCGGCGGTATCGCGATGAATAAACATGACTGGAGCACCTTTATCGGGCCGGGCCGTCATCCGGTGTCGTCGGCGTACTTCTGGTACGTCAACAGCCCGACCGGCGGCGCGTTTGAGTATTACACCAACGACGACTACCTGACCGAAAACTGGCAGCCGCGCGAGCTGGAGCATTCCCTGGTCTCCTTTACCGAATGGGCGGTGGAGGGCGGGATTGACCACGACACGCGCCGTCAGCAGAAAAAGCCGGAGGCGGTATGACATCGCGCATTGTCATTATCGGCGGCGGCCAGGCGGGCGGCTGGGCGGCGAAAACCCTGCGTGACGAGGGCTTCGACGGCGAGATTTGCGTGGTGGCGGAAGAGGAATGGGATTTCTACGAGCGGCCGCCGCTGTCAAAAGCGTCTCTGCTGGAGCCGGACTCCGCGCTTCCGCGGCTGTTTAGCGAAGAAGCGCAGCAGGCACTGAACCTGATCTGGTACCGCCCGCTGCGTGCTGAATCAGTCGATCGTGAAGAGAAAATCGTGCGTTTAAGCAACGGCGAACGTCTTAGTTACAACATCCTTTTAATCGCTACCGGCGGGCGGGCGCGCCTGCCTTCGCAGGCGTGGGCCAGCCATCCGCAGGTTTATACCCTGCGCCACTGGCAGGACGCGCAGCGTCTGAAGGCGCGTCTGGCGGAAAGTAACAAACTGGCGATTATCGGCGGCGGCTGGATTGGCCTTGAGATTGCCGCTTCCGCGCGGAAAAGCGGCGTGGCGGTCACCCTGTTCGAGCAGCAGCCTGCGCTGTGCATGCGCTCGGTGAGCAGCGAGGTGTCCCAGCGCCTGGAGGCCATCCACCGCGAGCAGGGGGTGGCGATCCGTACCGGCTGCGGCGCGCTGGAGCTGGAGGACGATAATGGCCTGCCGGTCATCCACTGCGACGGCAACCGTGAAACCTTTGATACGGTCGTGGTCGGGATCGGCGTCGATCTCAATCTGGAGCTGGCGCTTGATGCGGGGCTGAAAACCGGGCGCGGGATTGTGGTGGATGCCCAGGGATGCACCTCGGATCCATTCATCTTTGCCGCTGGCGATGTGGCCCAGCACCATCACTACGGCCTGTGCATCCAGTCCTGGGCCTTCGCCCAGAATCAGGCGGTGGCGACGGCGAAAGCGATGCTCAACCGCGATGCGCCAGGTTATGACGACGCGCCGTGGCTGTGGTCGGATCAATATCAGCACAATATTCAGATCCTCGGTATTCCGCAGCCGGAGAGTAAAACGATAGTGCGTGAAGATGCGCTGTTCTTCTCGCTGGATGAAAACGGGCGGCTGACGCAGCTGGTGGCGTT
Source organism: Enterobacter cloacae complex sp. XAL002 (assembly GCF_049236805.1). Taxonomy (NCBI): domain Bacteria; kingdom Pseudomonadati; phylum Pseudomonadota; class Gammaproteobacteria; order Enterobacterales; family Enterobacteriaceae; genus Enterobacter; species Enterobacter cloacae complex sp. XAL002. The sequence goes on along the minus strand of NZ_JBMKJN010000014.1, from coordinate 38,927 downwards.
CAACGATGCGCGCACCGTCAAGCTGGCGAAGCGCTGGATGGCGGCGGGGCGGGATCTGTCGAACGTACCGCTTGCCGACCCGACATTTTCACTGATGTCACTGCGATAGCTAACCCGCACCCGTAGGGGGAGAGATGACCACACTAGAGACGAACACCGCGCCGGTTGAGGCGAGCGGTGAGGGGACCCGCACGCCCGAAAAAGCGGTGCGCTGGGCCATCCCGTTGTCGCTGCTGGCCTGCGTGCTGCTGGCGTTTTTCGACAAAATCAGCATCGCGGCGCTCTTTTCGGATACCCATTTCCAGCAGGCGATGGGCATTGATTTCGACACCACGCGCCTCGGCATATTGATGAGCGCCTTCCTGCTGAGCTACGGCTTTTCGTCGGTATTTTTGAGCGGTTTAGGCGACAAAATCGCGCCGCTGCGCCTGCTCACCGGGATGATGGCTGTGTGGTGCGTGCTGATGGTGGCGATGGGCTTTACCCATAACTACACGCTGATGATCGTCCTGCGCATCCTGCTGGGCGTGGCGGAAGGGCCGCTGTTCCCGCTGGCTTTCGCCATCGTGCGCCACAACTTCCCGCAGCATTTACAGGCGCGCGCCACCATGCTGTGGCTGCTGGGCACACCGGTAGGGGCGGCAATTGGCTTCCCGCTCTCCCTCTGGCTGCTGAACACCTTCGGCTGGCAGAGCACCTTCTTTGTCATGGCCATGCTTACCGTGCCGGTGCTTATCTTTGTACGCATCGGCCTGCGCGGGATACGTCTGGAGGCTAAACCCGGCACCTCGCAGGCGTCTCAGGACGAGCGGCGCGCGGCGCGGCGCGAGCTGTTCGTCAGCCCGCACTTCTGGATCATCTGCATCTTTAACATCGCGTTCCTGACCTACCTGTGGGGCATCAACGGCTGGCTGCCGGGCTACCTGATCAAAGGCAAAGGCATTCACCTTGAGCATGCAGGCTGGCTGTCGTCGATGCCGTTCATCGCCATGCTGGCGGGGGAAGTGATTGGCGCGTGGCTCTCGGACAGGGTCGATAAGCGCGCGGCGGCCTGCTTTATCTCGATGGCGGGGGCGGCGGTGGGGCTGGCGGCGGTGATGCACCTCGATACCCCGCTCGCCGTCATCGCGGCGATGAGCTTCAGCACCTTTATGTGGGGCACCGGCGCGCCCAACATTTTCGCCCTGCTGGCGAAGGCCACCCATCCCCGGGTGAGCGCCACGGCGGGCGGCATTTTCAACGGGCTGGGAAACTTTGCAGGCGCGCTGTCGCCGGCGGTGATGGGCGCGCTTATCGCCTTCACCCACAGCATGGATTCCGGGCTGATTTTTCTGGCGGTGATGGCGGCGGTGGGCTGCGTCCTGTTACTGCCGCTGCTGAGACGTTACTGAGGAGAGTGTCATGACTGATTCAACCGTAACCCACAAAACGGGCATCAAACCTGACCATCTGACGATGGAAGAGTGGGTCGAGTCGCGCATCGCGCGCTTCGAAGGCCGTAAATACGACTGGAACGCGCTGAAGTTCCAGGCCGATTTTGACCCGAAATACCGCCGGGCGCAGATGCGCTACATCGGCACCGGCGCAACCGGCGTGGCGAACGACACCAATACCGTGCAGGCGGACCATTTTACCTTCTCCACCATGGTACTGCCGTCGAAGTGCGAAGGGCCGCTGCACCTGCACGACGACGTGGAAGAGGTGTTCTTCATGCTCAAGGGGCAGATCACGCTGATGATCCAGGACGGCGACAACTACACCGAAACCGTGCTGCGCGAGCGTGACCTGATCTCCGTCCCGCCGGGCATCTATCGCGGCCTGTTTAACCACGGGGAAGAAGAGGCGCTGATGTGCGTCATGCTGGGAACCAACAAGCCGGAAATCCCGACCTATCCGTCCGACCATCCGCTCTCGAAAGTGAAGCGGAACTAAGGGGGCGCCATGACGGGTTTTCGTGAACAGGGAAGCGGCATTCCGCTGATGCTGCTACACGGGATCAGCTCTGGCGCTGCGTCCTGGCACAAGCAGATGGCGCTGAACGGTTTTCGCGTGCTGGCGTGGGACATGCCCGGTTATGGCGAAAGCCCGATGCTGGCCGTCGCGCGGGCAAACGCGGGGGATTACGCCGACGCGCTGGCGGCGATGCTCGACCGCGCCGGTGTCTGGCAGGCGGTGCTGGTGGGCCATTCCCTGGGGGCACTGGTCGCAAGTGCCTTTGCGGCGAAGTTCCCGGATCGCGTCATTCATCTTGTACTGGCCGACGCTGCGCAGGGCTACGGCAATGCCGCGCCGGAGCAGCGGGAGCAGGTCTGGCGCAACCGCGAGCAGCAGATGGCGTTGGGCGGCGAAATCCTCGCCCAGACCCGTGCCGCGAAGCTGCTGCGCCCCGGCGCGCGCGCGGAAGATATCGCCACCGTCGCGGCGGGCATGCGCACGCTGCGCCCGGAAGGCTACCTTGCCGCCGCGTGGATGCTGGCGAATGACGACATTCACGGCTGGCTTAAACGATACTCCGGCACGTTTGAAGTCTGGTGCGGCGAGCAGGACGCGATAACGCAGCCCGAACTGGTGCAGGGGCTGGCGCTGCGCTACGGCATGCCGTTTACCGCCATTCCGCAGGCCGGGCACGCCAGCTATCTCGATAACGAAGTGTTTTTCAACCAACAGCTTTTACGCATTAACGAAGAGGTGCGCGATGAATGCACAAATTGACGGGCGCGTAGCGGTAGTCACCGGCGGTTCTTCTGGCATTGGCTTTGAAACGCTGCGCCTGCTGCTGGGTGAAGGGGCGAAAGTCGCCTTCTGCGGCCGTGACCCGGATCGGCTCGCCAGCGCCCATGCGACGCTGCAAAAAGAATTCCCCCACGGGGAGATTTTTTCTTACCGCTGCGACGTGCTGAACGCCGACGAGGTTCAGGCCTTTGCGGATGCGGTGCAGGCGCGCTTTGGCGCGGCGGACCTGCTGATCAACAACGCCGGGCAGGGCTACGTGGCGCACTTCCATGACACCCCGCGCGAGGCGTGGCTGCACGAGGCAGAGCTGAAGCTGTTTGGCGTCATCAATCCGGTGCAGGCGTTTCAGCCGCTGCTGGAGCAGTCAGACATTGCCTCTGTTACCTGCGTCAACTCCCTGCTGGCGCTACAGCCGGAGGAGCACATGATCGCTACCTCCGCTGCTCGTGCCGCGCTGCTGAACATGACGCTGACGCTCTCGAAAGAGCTGGTGGGTAAAGGCATTCGCGTCAATTCCATTTTGCTCGGCATGGTGGAGTCCGGCCAGTGGCAGCGCCGCTTTGAAAACCGGGCGGACAAAAGCCAGAGCTGGCCGGAGTGGACGGCGGATATCGCGCGCAAGCGCGGCATTCCAATGGCGCGCCTCGGCAGGCCGCAGGAGCCCGCGCAGGCGCTGCTGTTCCTCGCCTCGCCGCTGGCCTCGTTTACCACCGGCGCCGCGCTGGACGTTTCCGGCGGCTTCTGTCGCCATCTGTAAGGACGCATCATGAAAAAGGTAATGTTGATTGGTTTTGGTGCCATGGCGCAGGCGGTGATTGAGCGCCTGCCCGCCGGTGTGGCTATCGGCTGGATCGTGGCGCGCGCATCTCACCATGCCGCCATTCACGACCAGTTTGGCGATGCGGTCGAGGCGCTGACGTCGCCGATGGCGTGCGCGCAAACGCCGGATCTGGTGCTGGAATGCGCCAGCCAGCAGGCGGTGGCCCAGTACGGGGAAGAGATCCTGCGTCGCGGCTGGCATCTGGCCGTCATTTCCACCGGCGCGCTGGCGGACAGCGCGCTGGAGCAGCGTCTGCTCGCGGCGGGCGGAAAACTGACTCTGCTTTCCGGTGCAGTGGCCGGTATCGACGGGCTGGCGGCAGCGAAAGAGGGTGGGCTTGAGCGCGTCACCTATCAGTCGCGCAAAAGCCCGGCCAGCTGGCGCGGCAGCTATGCCGAGCAGCTTATCGATCTGAATGCGGTGTCAGAGGCAAAGGTCTTTTTTGAAGGCAGCGCCCGCGAGGCGGCGCGGCTGTTCCCGGCGAACGCCAACGTAGCGGCGACCGTGGCGCTCGGCGGCGTCGGGATGGATGACACCCGCGTGCAGCTGATGGTTGACCCGGCAACGAAACGTAACACCCACACGCTGCATGTCGAAGGATTATTCGGCGAGTTCCATCTGGAGCTGAGCGGGCTGCCGCTGGCGTCTAACCCTAAAACCTCCACCCTGGCGGCACTGAGCGCGGTGCGCGCCTGCCGCGAGCTGGCCCTGAGCTGAGGAGTGACGATGGACGATCTGAAGATTTTTATCGGCGGCCAGTGGCGACACGGCGGAGGTAACCCGATGCAGAGCCACTTCCCGGCAGACGGGTCGATCAATGCGACGCTGAACGCCGCCAGTCTGGATGACCTGGAGGAGGCGGTAGACGCCGGAGAGCGCGCCTGGCGCGATCCCGCCTGGCGTAACAGCCTGCCGCACGTGCGGGCGAAGATCCTGCACAAGGTGGCGGATCTTATTGAATCCCGTGTGGATGAACTGGCGCAGATGCAGAGCCGGGATAACGGCAAGCCGCTGGCGGAAGCGTGCGGGCTGGTGATGAGCGCGGCGGGAACGGCGCGCTACTTTGCCGCCGCCTGCGAGCTGCTGGAGGGTGAACTTCCGACACCGCGCCAGCCGGATCTGCTGACGCTGAGCCGCTACGAGCCCCTTGGCGTGGTGGCGGCCATCACGCCGTGGAACTCGCCGATTGCCAGCGAAATGCAGAAGGTCGCACCGGCGATTGCCGCCGGGAACGCGGTGATCCTCAAGCCCGCCGAAGCCACGCCGCTGATGGCGCTGGAGTTGGCGCGGATTTTTGAACAGGCCGGGCTGCCCGCCGGGCTGCTGAGCGTGCTGCCGGGCAAAGGCTCGGTGATTGGTGATGCGCTGGCGCGTCATCCTCGCGTGCGCAAAATTTCCTTTACCGGCGGAACCACTACGGGCCGTCATCTGGCGCACGTGGCGGCGGAAAAACTGATCCCGGCCTCGCTGGAGCTGGGCGGCAAATCGCCGACTATCGTGCTGGAGGATGCCGATATCGAACAGGCGGTGCGTGGGATCTGCTACGGCATTTTCAGCTCGGCAGGGCAGGCGTGCATCGCCGGATCGCGGCTGTTTATCCACGAGAGTATTTACGCCCCGCTGATGGCGAGGCTGCTGGAATTAACTCGCGGGCTGCGCGTCGGGCATCCGTTTACCGACGGCGTGCATGTAGGACCGCTGATCGGCGAGAAACATCGCCAGAGCGTGATCGAGTACGTCGAACTGGCGAAGCGGGAAGGGGGCCGCGTGCTGTGCGGCGGCGAGATCCCCGCCGATCCCGCTCTGGCAAACGGCAGCTTCTTCCAGCCAACCATTATCGAAGGGCTACACAACAGCGCCCGCGCATGTCAGGAAGAGATCTTCGGCCCGGTGCTGGTGGCGATGCCGTTTGGCGATGAAGCGGCGCTTATTCGCGAGGCGAACGACTCGGTTTACGGCCTGGCGGCGGGGATCTGGACGCGCGATACCGGGCGCGCCCTGCGTCTCAGCGAGCAGCTGGAGGCAGGCACGGTGTGGATCAACACCTACAAAGTTTTTGCGATTTCGACCCCGTTCGGGGGCTTTAAAGAGAGCGGTCTGGGCCGCGAGAAGGGTATCCAGGGGCTGAAAGCCTGGATGCAACAAAAGAGCATTTATCTGGCGACGGGTAACAGCGTCAACCACTGGTGCGACTGAGAAAGGGTGAGCAATGAGCGAAATGATAACCGTCGGCGACGCCATCGCCAGAACGCTGGAGCAGTATCAGGTTGAGGCCATCTACGGCGTCATCTCCATTCACAACCTGCCGATAGCGGATGCGGTTGGGCAGCGGGGCAATATCCGCTTTGTGCCCGCGCGCGGTGAAGCCGGTTCCGTCACCATGGCCGATGCCCACGGGCGCTTTTCCGGCCTCGGCGTGGCGCTGACCAGCACCGGCGCGGGGGCCGGGAACGCGGTAGGCGCGCTGGTGGAAGCGATGAATGCCTGCACGCCGCTGCTGCATTTAACCGGGCAGGTAGAGAAAGCCTGGCTGGACGCCGACACCGGGTTTATCCATGAAACCCGCGACCAGCTGACCTTCCTGAAGGCCAGCTCAAAACGGGCGTACCGTATCAGCAATGCGAATCAGGCGATAGCCATTCTGCATAAAGCCATCCAGGACGCGCAGACCCCGCCGTGCGGACCGGTTTCGGTGGAAATCCCGATTGATATTCAGGGCGCCAAAATTCCGCTGTCGCTGGTAACTGCCCCGGTCAAACCGGCATCGGTTCCAGCCGTGGATACCGGGATGGTTGACGCGCTGTGGGCGCAGCTCAAACAGGCGAAACAGCCGCTGCTGTGGCTGGGCGGCGGGGCGCTGGGAAGCGCTGAGGCGGTGAAAAAACTGGCGGATGCGGGCATCACCGTGATTTCCAGCACCCACGCGCGCGGCGTGCTGCCGGACGACCACCGCGCCAGCCTGCGGGCGTTCCACAACTCGCCGTCGGTGGAGGCGCTCATTGCGCAGTGTGATTTTACGCTGGTCGCCGGTTCACGTCTGCGCAGCAACGAAACCCGCTCCTGGACGCTTGAGCTGCCGTCCCCGTGCGTGCAGATTGATATCGACCCGGCGGCAGCCAGCCGTAACTACTTGATGGATAGCACGTTGATAGCCGATTGTTCAGCGCTGCTTGGCGCGCTGGCTAAAAAAGTGCAGGGCCGCGAGTGGGGCAACGCGCAGTGGGATATGCAGGTGCAGCAGGCGGTCGGGCAAGCTGAGCAGGGGCTGCGCGAGCAGTGCGGCGCCTATGCGAAGCTTAACGACGCCATAGAAAAAGCCCTGCCGAAAGACGGCCTGCTGGTGCGCGATATCACCGTGTCCGGCAGCCTGTGGGGTAGCCGCCTGTTCAGGGCTAACGGTCCGCTGCTGAACATTCACTCCCTCGCCGGGGCGATTGGTATGGGACTGCCGATGGCCATCGGCACCGCGATTGCTAACCCGCAGCGCAGGGTGGTGGGACTGGTGGGCGACGGCGGCCTGAGCCTCAATTTAGGCGAGCTGGCGACGCTGGCGCAGGAGAAAGCCAACGTGACGCTGCTCATCATGAACGACGGGGGCTACGGCGTAATGCGCGGTATTCAGGATAAATATTTTGGCGGGCGTCAGTATTATAACGAACTGCATACACCGGACTTTACCCTGCTGGCGCAGGCGATTGGCCTACAGGCCTGGAGCGTTGAGCGGGCTGAGGACTTTGATGCGGTGATGACGGAAGCGCTGGCGATGCCGGGGCCGTCGGTGGTGGAAGTGCGGATGGGGCAGATTGGCGCCCTGAAGTTTGCCGGGCCGCCACAGAAAACGCTGTACTGATTGAGCCTTGTTGCCCGGTAGCGCGGCGCGCACCGGGCCGAAGTTTTATTTAATTCCGTCTGCCGCCATGCGGTCACGGATATGCTGCGCGCGTTCAACGGAGGCCGGGTGATCGTCAAACATGGAGCTTTGACGGCCTTCCTCCAGTTTCGCCAGTTTTTCGAAGCTGGTGGCTAAACCCGATGGATTGATGCCGCGTTTGCGCAACAGATCGTAAGAGTAGTCATCCGCTTCCGACTCCTGACGCTGGGAGAACTGGGAGTTAACCAGTTTCTCACCCACGTCGCCCAGCTGCGACTGGGACAGGCTGCCGACAATGCCGCCCGCAGAGGCCGCCGCAGCACGCACGGCATTGGTGCCCAGCGCAACCTGCATCCCTTTCTTCACGTGACCGAGAGCAACGTGACCCATTTCATGGCCGATCACCGCTTCCACTTCGTTGTCGGTCATCATGTCCATCAGGCCGCTGTAAACGCGGATACAGCCGTTAGCCATCGCGAAGGCGTTGACGTCTTTCGCCATATACACCTTGTAGTTAACCGGCTGACCGTTAATGTTGTCGCCCAGCGCGGAAGCAATCTTGTTCAGACGCTGCGTGTAGGTGCTGTTTGCCGGGGCAAGCGTAGCTTTTCCATCCATATCCTTACAGGCCTCGTCGCTCAGCGCTTTCACCTGCGCATCGCTCAATGAGTAGGCCTGAAAAGCTTCTGCGCCTGAGGTCATCAGGCCGTTAGAATCCATATTCTGACAGCCGCTTAGCAGGAGCGTTGTTCCCACAGCCAGCCCAATTGCACGCATTTTCATGATGTTGCTTCCGTACTCGTTAATCTGAATTAATTCCGAAAAATGCACCGTCAACGAAGCCGGTGTCGGGCTAAGTATAAGGAATATCTACAGGGGCGGGCGAGTAGATTGCGCAACATGCGAGCATGATCCAGAGATTTCTTAAGCTGCAAAAGAATGGTCCATGTACATGCCCTGCGGCTTGGGTTACATTGTTGGCACTTTTTTCCGGCGTAGCCCAAAACGCGCTGTCGTCAAGGGCATGGCCTTTAACAGTCCGATCTGGAGTTAAAATGTCCTCACGTAAAGAGCTTGCTAATGCTATTCGTGCGCTGAGCATGGACGCAGTACAGAAAGCCAAATCCGGCCACCCGGGCGCCCCTATGGGCATGGCTGACATCGCCGAAGTCCTGTGGCGTGATTTCCTTAACCACAACCCGCAGAACCCGGCATGGGCAGACCGCGACCGTTTCGTGCTGTCTAACGGCCATGGCTCTATGCTGATCTACAGCCTGCTGCACCTCACTGGCTACGATCTGCCAATCGAAGAGCTGAAAAATTTCCGTCAGCTGCACTCCAAAACTCCAGGTCACCCGGAAGTGGGCTACACCGCTGGCGTTGAAACCACTACCGGTCCGCTGGGTCAGGGCATTGCGAATGCCGTGGGTATGGCGATTGCTGAGAAGACCCTGGCGGCACAGTTCAACCGTCCTGGCCACGACATCGTTGACCACTTCACCTATGCGTTCCTGGGCGACGGCTGCATGATGGAAGGCATTTCTCACGAAGTGTGCTCCCTGGCAGGCACCCTGAAGCTGGGTAAACTGGTTGCGTTCTACGACGACAACGGCATCTCCATCGACGGTCACGTTGAAGGCTGGTTCACTGACGACACCGCCGCACGTTTCGAAGCCTACGGCTGGCACGTTGTGCGCGGCGTTGATGGCCACGATGCTGACTCGATTAAACGTGCCGTAGAAGAAGCGCGCGCCGTGACCGACAAACCGTCCCTGCTGATGTGCAAAACCATCATCGGCTTCGGTTCTCCGAACAAAGCGGGCACTCACGACTCCCACGGCGCACCACTGGGCGACGCGGAAATCGCACTGACCCGTGAAGCGCTTGGCTGGAAACACCCTGCCTTCGAAATCCCATCTGAAATCTACGCGCAGTGGGATGCGAAAGAAGTGGGCCAGGCGAAAGAAGCGGCCTGGAACGAGAAGTTCGCGGCTTACGCGAAAGCCTTCCCACAGGAAGCGGCTGAATTCACCCGTCGTATGAAAGGTGACATGCCGTCTGACTTCGACGCGAAAGCGAACGAGTTCATTGCGAAGTTGCAGGCGAACCCGTCTAAAATCGCCAGCCGTAAAGCGTCTCAGAATGCGATCGAAGCGTTTGGTCCTCTGCTTCCAGAATTCCTCGGCGGCTCCGCTGACCTGGCGCCATCTAACCTGACCCTGTGGTCTGGCTCTAAGCCAATCAACGAAGACACTGCCGGTAACTACATCCATTATGGTGTACGTGAATTCGGTATGACCGCGATTGCCAACGGTATCGCTCTGCACGGTGGTTTCCTGCCGTACACCTCTACCTTCCTGATGTTCGTAGAGTATGCACGTAACGCCGTGCGTATGGCCGCGCTGATGAAACAGCGTCAGGTGATGGTCTACACCCACGACTCCATCGGTCTGGGCGAAGATGGTCCAACTCACCAGCCGGTAGAGCAGGTGGCTTCCCTGCGCGTGACCCCGAACATGAGCACATGGCGTCCATGTGACCAGGTTGAATCTGCGGTGGCGTGGAAATACGGCGTTGAGCGTCAGGACGGCCCGACTGCGCTGATCCTCTCCCGTCAGAACCTGGCGCAGCAGGAACGTACCCCAGAGCAGCTGGCAAACATCGCCCGCGGTGGTTACGTGCTGAAAGATTGCGCGGGCCAGCCTGAGCTGATCTTTATCGCGACCGGTTCTGAAGTTGAACTGGCCGTTGCCGCATGGGAAAAACTGACTGCTGAAGGCGTGAAAGCGCGCGTGGTTTCCATGCCGTCTACCGATGCGTTCGACAAGCAGGATGCCGCGTACCGCGAATCTGTACTGCCTAAAGCGGTCTCCGCTCGCGTGGCAGTGGAAGCGGGTATCGCTGATTACTGGTTCAAATACGTGGGTCTGAACGGCGCTATCGTCGGTATGACCACCTTCGGTGAATCTGCTCCGGCAGAGCTGCTGTTCGAAGAGTTCGGCTTCACCGTTGAGAACGTTGTCGCTAAAGCGAAAGAACTGCTGTAATTGCCGTTTTGCCCGGTGGCGCTAACGCTTACCGGGCCTACAAATGGCATAAAATGTAGGCCGGGTAAGCGTTAGCGCCGCCCGGCTTTTTTGTATGCACGATTCCTCAGACATGTAACTGCTCTGTAAGTTATTCCACCGAAAATGTGATGCAAGTCATATAGCTCGCTTATTCATCTGGACAGAGATTCCTTTTATTCCCCGATTCGCTTATTCTTGCTGAAGCGTTTCAGTCGATTAAATGTTCGACAATTGACCAATCAATCGCAGTTTGTGACAGCAAGGATTCCCCTTCGGGCGTCGCTGGATTACTCTTTCAGCCACCTCAAACTCAGGGATAGCTTTGCAGGAGATCTATGACCGTACGCGTAGCGATTAATGGCTTCGGTCGCATCGGGCGCAACGTGGTTCGTGCTTTATATGAATCCGGGCGTCGTGCGGAAATCACCGTGGTGGCAATCAATGAACTGGCGGATGCTGCGGGCATGGCGCATTTGTTGAAATATGACACCAGCCACGGTCGCTTTGCCTGGGACGTTCGCCAGGAAAGGGAACAGCTGTTCGTCGGTGACGATGCCATCCGCGTGCTGCATGAGAACAGTATTGAAGAGCTGCCCTGGCGCGAACTGGGTGTGGATGTGGTGCTGGACTGTACCGGCGTGTACGGTAACCGTGAACATGGCGAAGCGCATCTGAATGCTGGCGCGAAAAAAGTGCTGTTCTCCCATCCCGGCAGTCACGACCTCGACGCCACCGTCGTGTTTGGTGTCAACCAGCACGAGCTGCAGGCTGAACACCGCATTGTCTCCAACGCCTCCTGCACCACCAACTGCATTATTCCGGTCATTAAACTGTTAGACGATGCGTATGGCATTGAATCCGGTACCGTGACCACGATTCACTCCGCCATGCACGATCAGCAGGTTATCGACGCCTACCATCCGGATTTACGACGCACTCGCGCGGCGAGCCAGTCCATCATTCCGGTGGATACGAAACTGGCTGCCGGGATCACCCGTATTTTCCCGCAGTTTAACGACCGTTTCGAAGCGATTGCCGTGCGCGTCCCGACGATAAACGTCACCGCAATCGATCTTAGCGTGACGGTGAAAAAACCGGTAAAAGCCTGTGAAGTCAACCTGTTGCTGCAAAAAGCGGCACAGGGAGCATTTCATGGTATAGTTGACTATACGGAATTACCGTTGGTCTCAGTAGATTTTAACCACGACCCGCACAGTGCCATCGTGGATGGCACGCAGACGCGAGTCAGTGGTGCGCACCTCATCAAGACGCTGGTCTGGTGTGATAACGAATGGGGCTTTGCTAACCGAATGCTCGACACCACGTTAGCCATGGCCGCAAAAGGTTTCAGGTAGAGCGCACCTTGCGCTTGCAAAACTTTAAGAATCAACGAGAGGATTCACCATGTCTGTAATTAAGATGACCGATCTGGATCTGGCAGGTAAACGCGTTTTCATCCGTGCCGATCTGAACGTACCGGTTAAAGATGGCAAAGTGACCAGCGACGCGCGTATCCGTGCATCTCTGCCAACCATTGAACTGGCTCTGAAGCAGGGCGCTAAAGTGATGGTCACCTCCCACCTGGGCCGTCCAACTGAAGGCGAGTACAACGAAGAGTTCTCTCTGCTGCCGGTTGTTAATTACCTGAAAGACAAACTGTCCAACCCGGTTCGCCTGGTGAAAGATTACCTGGACGGCGTAGAAGTTGCTGAAGGTGAGCTGGTTGTTCTGGAAAACGTTCGCTTCAACAAAGGCGAAAAGAAAGACGACGAAACCCTGTCCAAAAAATACGCTGCGCTGTGCGACGTATTCGTGATGGATGCATTCGGTACGGCTCACCGTGCGCAGGCTTCTACCCACGGTATCGGTAAATTCGCAGACGTCGCCTGTGCAGGTCCACTGCTGGCTGACGAACTGGAAGCTCTGGGTAAAGCACTGAAAGAACCTGCTCGTCCGATGGTCGCTATCGTTGGTGGTTCTAAAGTTTCTACCAAACTGACCGTTCTGGATTCCCTGTCCAAAATCGCTGACCAGCTGATCGTTGGCGGTGGTATCGCGAACACCTTCGTTGCTGCGCAAGGCCACAACGTGGGTAAATCCCTTTACGAAGCGGATTTGGTTGACGAAGCCAAACGCCTGCTGAGCACCTGTGATATCCCGGTTCCAACTGACGTTCGCGTGACGACCGAGTTCTCCGAAACTGCTACCGCAACCCTTAAATCTGTTAATGACATCAAAGATGAAGAGCAGATTCTGGACCTGGGCGACGTTTCTGCACAGAAACTGGCTGAAATCCTGAAAAACGCAAAAACTATCCTGTGGAACGGTCCTGTCGGCGTGTTCGAATTCCCGAACTTCCGCAAAGGGACTGAAATCGTGGCTAACGCTATCGCAGACAGCGAAGCGTTCTCTATCGCAGGCGGTGGTGACACCCTGGCAGCTATCGACCTGTTCGGTATTGCTGACAAGATCTCCTACATCTCCACTGGTGGCGGCGCATTCCTCGAATTCGTGGAAGGCAAAGTCCTGCCAGCAGTAGCAATGCTCGAAGAGCGCGCTAAGAAGTAAGCCATTCAGGGGCAGGGAAACCTGCCCAATTTTCAGCGCGCTTATCAGAGCTCGCACCTTTTCTAACGGCCGAAGATACAGGACTAAGCAACATGTCTAAAATTTTTGATTTCGTAAAACCTGGCGTTATCACTGGTGATGACGTACAGAAAGTGTTCCAGGTAGCTAAAGAAAACAACTTCGCTCTGCCAGCAGTTAACTGCGTAGGTACCGACTCCATCAACGCCGTACTGGAAACCGCTGCAAAAGTTAAAGCACCGGTTATCGTTCAGTTCTCTAACGGCGGCGCTGCGTTCATCGCAGGTAAAGGCGTGAAAACTGACGTTCCTCAGGGCGCTGCTATCCTGGGTGCTATCTCTGGCGCACATCATGTTCACCAGATGGCTGAGCACTACGGTGTTCCGGTTATCCTGCACACTGACCACTGCGCGAAAAAACTGCTGCCATGGATCGACGGTCTGCTGGACGCAGGTGAAAAACACTTCGCAGCAACCGGTAAGCCACTGTTCTCTTCTCACATGATCGACCTGTCCGAAGAGTCTCTGGAAGAAAACATCGAGATCTGCTCTAAGTACCTGGCGCGTATGTCCAAAATGGGCATGACCCTGGAAATCGAACTGGGTTGCACCGGCGGTGAAGAAGACGGTGTGGACAACAGCCACATGGACGCTTCTGCTCTGTACACTCAGCCAGAAGACGTTGATTACGCTTACACCGAGCTGAGCAAAATCAGCCCACGCTTCACCATCGCAGCATCCTTCGGTAACGTGCACGGCGTGTACAAGCCAGGTAACGTGGTTCTGACCCCGACCATCCTGCGTGATTCTCAGGAATATGTGTCTAAGAAACACAACCTGCCGCACAACAGCCTGAACTTCGTCTTCCACGGCGGTTCCGGTTCTTCTGCTCAGGAAATCAAAGATTCCGTAAGCTACGGCGTAGTGAAAATGAACATCGATACCGACACCCAGTGGGCAACCTGGGACGGTATCCTGCAATACTACAAAACCAACGAAGCTTACCTGCAAGGTCAGCTGGGCAACCCGAAAGGCGAAGACCAGCCGAACAAGAAATACTACGATCCACGCGTATGGCTGCGCGCTGCCCAGACTTCTATGATTACTCGTCTGGAGCAGGCTTTCAAAGAACTGAACGCGGTTGACGTTCTGTAATTTGAACTGCTGACAGCACATCAGAAGGCCCGCAAATGCGGGCCTTTTTTTATGCTTTTTCAATATCCTGCAATACCTGATTTTGTGATCTGTTTGGCATTACCCGCTCTTTTTGTTTACCCTTTACTGACCTGCCTGTCCCCTTAAGGGATAGATTTTGTGTTTTGGTTTAGCAAAAGGAAGAATAAATGGAACAACTTGATGTTGTAGACAGCATCAATCACGCGGGTAACTGGCTGGTGCGCAACCAGGCGCTACTGCTGAGCTACGCTGTGAATATTGTTGCCGCTATTGCCATCATCATTGTCGGGATGATCGTGGCGCGTATCGTATCGAACGCGGTCAACCGGGTGATGGTTGCACGTCACATTGACGCCACGGTCGCCGATTTCCTCTCCGCGCTTGTGCGTTACGGCATCATCGCCTTTACGCTGATTGCGGCGCTGGGGCGTGTCGGCGTGCAGACGGCATCCGTCATCGCTGTGCTCGGTGCTGCCGGTCTGGCCATTGGTCTGGCATTACAGGGTTCGCTGTCGAACCTGGCGGCGGGCGTACTGCTGGTAACCTTCCGTCCGTTCCGTTCCGGTGAATACGTGGATTTAGGCGGGATCGCGGGTACCGTGTTGCAGGTACAGATTTTCTCTACCACTCTGCGTACTGTCGACGGTCGTATTGTGGTGGTACCGAACGGGAAAATCATTGCCGGCAATATCATTAACTTCTCCCGCGAGCCGGTGCGTCGTAACGAGCTGATCATCAGCGTGGCGTACGATTCCGATATCGATCAGGTGAAGTCTCTGATTACCAACATCATTGCTTCAGATGACCGTATTCTGAAGGACCGCGAGCAGACCGTTCGTCTGAATGAACTGGGCGCATCATCCATTAATTTTGTGGTGCGCATCTGGAGCAAAAGCAGCGATCTGCAAAACGTATACTGGGATGTGCTGGAGCGCATTAAGCGTGACTTCGATGCTAACGGCATCAGCTTCCCGTACCCGCAGATGGACGTAAACGTCAAAAAAGTCAAAGAAGCAGAGTAACGTCTCCGTAGGCCCGGTAAGCGTCAGCGACACCGGGCTTTTCTTTTATTAGCCTCGCTAATCCCCAATTAATATTATCCATTTCCTCTAATGTCGTTCCCGCAGTATAGTCTGCCCAAGGACAACTCTGCGAGAATTACGTTATGTTATCTTACTATTTTCAAGGGCTTGCGTTAGGTGCGGCCATGATCCTTCCCCTTGGTCCACAAAATGCGTTCGTGATGAATCAGGGCATCCGCCGTCAGTACCATCTGATGATTGCCCTGCTGTGCGCGGTGAGCGATCTGCTGCTGATTTGCGCCGGGATCTTTGGCGGCAGCGCCCTGTTGATGCAGTCGCCGTGGCTGCTGGCGCTGGTTACCTGGGGCGGCGTAGCGTTTCTGCTGTGGTACGGGTTTGGCGCCCTGAAAACGGCCATGAGCAGCAATCTTGAGCTGGCGAGCGCCGAAGTGATGAAGCAAGGGCGCTGGAAGATTATCGTCACCATGCTCGCCGTGACATGGCTTAACCCGCACGTTTATCTTGATACGTTCGTGGTGCTCGGCAGCCTGGGTGGACAGCTGGACGTTGAGCCGAAACGCTGGTTTGCGCTCGGTACGGTCAGCGCCTCCTTCCTCTGGTTCTTTGGTCTTGCGATCCTGGCGGCGTGGCTGGCGCCACGACTGCGTACCGCCAAAGCGCAGCGCATTATCAATACCCTGGTGGGGCTGGTGATGTGGTTTATTGCCTTCCAGCTGGCGAAAGAGGGCATTCATCACGTACAGGGATTGTTCAACTAAGCGTTGTCTTATGGACATCTGAACAAGACCCGCTAAGCTTGCTGGCATGAGCCCTGTTAACAGGGCACTCTTCGCAACATGGAGGAATGACAGTGAAGTTTAAGGTGATGGCCCTGGCGGCATTAGTAAGTTTAGGTGCGGTGTCGGTGCAGGCGAATGAACTGCCAAACGGCCCGCACATTGTCACTTCAGGTACGGCAAGCGTGGATGCGGTACCGGATGTTGCAACCCTGGCAATTGAAGTGAACGTGGCGGCGAAAGATGCTGCTTCCGCCAAGAAACAGGCAGACGATCGTGTTGCGCAATACCTCTCTTTCCTGGAACAGAACGGTGTCGCGAAAAAAGACATCAGCTCTGCGAACCTGCGTACTCAACCGGATTACGATTACCAGAACGGCAAAAGCATCCTGAAAGGCTATCGCGCCGTGCGTACTGTAGAAGTGACCGTGCGCCAGCTTGATAAGCTCAACGGATTGCTGGATGGTGCGCTGAAGGCAGGGCTGAACGAAATTCGTTCCGTCTCGCTGGGCGTTGCGCAACCGGAGAAGTATAAAGACGAAGCGCGTAAAGCGGCGATTGATGATGCAATTCATCAGGCACAGCAGCTGGCATCCGGCTTCAAGAGCAAGCTCGGTCCGGTTTACAGCGTGCGTTACCACGTCTCAAACTACCAGCCAAGCCCGATGGTGCGGATGATGAAAGCGGACGCCGCGCCGGTTTCTGCTCAGGAAACCTACGAGCAGCCAACCATTCAGTTCGACGATCAGGTTGATGTGGTGTTCCAGCTGGAGCCGACTGAAAAGCCAGCTCAGTAACCCGTAGGCCGGGTAAGGCGAAGCCGCCACCCGGCTTGTTTTTCAATCCTGTCTTAACACCTTATGCCCAAACGCCAGCAGCGCGTCGGTGACGTTGCGCATCATGCGGCTTTCCGGCGCAAAACGGTGCCAGTACAGCATCCGGCGCTGATACAGCCCCGGAGTTAAATCAATCAGCTCACCGCTTTTCAACTCTTTCTCAATCTGCAGATGCGGGATCATGCAGCAGGTGGTTCCCTGACGTGCAAGCTGCACGAAGGCTTCGGACGAGTTAACGATATGACACGGCACGCTGCCCGGCGGCAGATCGAAGTTTTGCTGCAGGAAGGCCTGATGCATATCGTCCAGATGGTCGAACGCGACGGCAGGCGCTTTCAGCAGCGCGGCGCGGGTCACACCGTTCGGGAAATAGCGCTCGGCAAAGGCTTTTGAACCGACGAAGAGGTAATCCAGCGCGCCCAACTGATCCACCAGACAGCTTGGCAGCGCCTGAGGCTGAATACTGACGGCACCAACCACTTCGCCGCGACGCAGGCGTTCCTGGGTGCGGGTTTCATCTTCAACCTGGAGATTCAGGCGGATAGGGGAGTCGGCCAGCACCGGCACAAGGGCCGGCAGCAGCCAGGTTGCCAGACTGTCGGCGTTCACCGCCAGCGACAGCAGCAGCGGCGTGGAGCCGGTCTGTTCATCGCCCAGCCACTCGTCTTCCAGCAGTTCAACCTGGCGCAGCAGGGCGAGGAGCTTTTGTCCTTGCTCCGTTGGACGCGGCGGTACGGTACGCACCAGCAGCGGCTGCCCGAACATGTTTTCAAGCTGTTTGATACGCTGTGATACGGCGGACTGGGTGATGCACAGCTTTTGCGCCGCGCGCTCAAAACCGCGTTCACGAATAACTGCATCAAGTGCCTGTAGTGTTCTGTAGTCCGGACGTTTCATTGCTCTGGCTGACTCCTTAATTTTGCTTAATCTGCACTATGACACAATTTTCCCTTCGTGGCAGACGAAATCCATTCGACGTGTTCTATAATGCGCCCTGAGTTTTCACACCACAGGCAAAACGATCATGACGCAGGATGAACTGAAAAAAGCAGTAGGATGGGCGGCTCTCCAGTACGTACAGCCGGGTACCATTGTCGGTGTTGGTACGGGATCGACGGCGGCGCACTTTATCGATGCGCTGGGCACGATGAAGGGGCAAATCGAGGGCGCGGTTTCGAGCTCCGATGCTTCCACGGAAAAGCTGAAAAGCCTCGGCATCACTGTTTTCGACCTCAACGAAGTGGACCGTCTGGGCATTTACGTTGATGGCGCGGATGAAATCAACGGCCACATGCAGATGATCAAAGGCGGTGGCGCGGCGCTGACCCGTGAAAAAATCATTGCCTCCGTGGCGGATAAGTTCATCTGCATCGCGGACGCCTCCAAGCAGGTCGACATTCTGGGGAGTTTCCCGCTGCCGGTTGAAGTGATCCCGATGGCGCGCAGTGCCGTGGCACGTCAACTGGTGAAGCTGGGCGGTCGTCCGGAATACCGTCAGGGTGTGGTGACCGACAACGGCAACGTGATCCTCGACGTTCACGGCCTTGAGATCCTTGATGCCATTGCGCTGGAAAATGCGATCAACGGCATTCCGGGCGTCGTTACCGTAGGGTTATTTGCCAACCGTGGCGCGGACGTGGCGCTGATCGGCACGGCTGACGGTGTAAAAACCATCGTAAAATGATCTGACGGGGGGAGCGCTCCCCCCGCTAAAAAATTTTGAAAAGCTAAATTCGGTGACTTGTGTCACGTTTTTCCGCCTCTTTTGCCGATCCTGCCGCGTTTGTAAATTTCCATAGCATTTTCCTCTGTCATTTTGCTCTGTATGACTTTTCTTCAGAGTGCCGACGCAAACGTTCATATTGCTGCAATAGTTTTTTTTGATATGTTGGCTGCACGGGATTTATATCCAGCACAACATCAGTTCAGATAAAAACAGGGTCGGGTAAATGGCAAAGGTATCACTGGAGAAAGACAAGATTAAATTCCTGCTGGTTGAAGGCGTGCACCAGAAAGCGCTCGATAGCCTTCGCGCTGCAGGTTACACCAACATCGAATTTCACAAAGGCGCGCTGGATACTGAAGAGCTGAAAGCGTCCATCCGTGATGCCCATTTCATTGGCCTGCGATCCCGTACCCAACTGACTGAAGACGTTATTGCTGCGGCGGAAAAGCTGGTGGCGATTGGCTGTTTCTGCATCGGCACCAATCAGGTTGATCTGAATGCCGCCGCAAAACGTGGTATCCCGGTCTTTAACGCGCCGTTCTCTAACACCCGTTCCGTGGCGGAGCTGGTGATTGGCGAGCTGCTGCTGCTCCTTCGCGGCATTCCGGAAGCTAACGCCAAAGCACACCGCGGCGTGTGGAATAAGCTGGCTGCGGGCTCCTACGAAGCGCGTGGTAAAAAGCTTGGGATTATCGGTTACGGCCACATCGGTACGCAGCTCGGTATTCTGGCGGAATCCCTTGGCATGCACGTGTTTTTCTACGATATCGAAAACAAACTGCCGCTGGGTAACGCGACGCAGGTGCAGCATCTTTCTGACCTGCTGAACATGAGCGACGTGGTCAGCCTGCACGTGCCGGAAAATGCGTCCACAAAAAACATGATGGGAGCGGAAGAGCTGGCGCTGATGAAGCCGGGCTCACTGCTGATCAACGCCGCGCGCGGTACGGTGGTCGATATTCCTGCGCTGTGCGATGCGCTGAAGTGTAAGCATCTGGCGGGTGCGGCGATTGACGTGTTCCCGACGGAACCGGCCACCAACAGCGATCCGTTCACCTCTCCGCTGTGCGAGTTCGACAACGTGATCCTGACGCCGCATATCGGGGGTTCTACTCAGGAAGCGCAGGAGAATATCGGCCTGGAAGTGGCGGGCAAGCTGAGCAAATATTCCGACAACGGTTCAACGCTCTCTGCGGTGAACTTCCCGGAAGTGTCTCTGCCGCTACACGGCGGGCGTCGTCTGCTGCACATTCACGAAAACCGTCCGGGCGTGCTGACTGCTATCAACCAGATCTTTGCCGAACAGGGCGTCAACATTGCCGCGCAGTATCTGCAAACGAACGCGCAGATGGGTTATGTGGTGATTGATATTGAAGCGGATGAAGACATTGCTGAGAAAGCATTGCAGAGCATGAAGGCCATTCCGGGGACGATTCGCGCGCGTCTGCTGTACTGATAGTGCGGTCTGTGGTGTCGGGTGGCGCTTACGCTTACCCGACCTGCAATGTTCG
>NZ_JBMKJN010000014.1:0-18731 GCF_049236805.1 Enterobacter cloacae complex sp. XAL002 | reverse complement strand
CAATGTTCGTGCGGTCTGTGTGTCGGGTGGCGCTTACGCTTACCCGACCTACAATGTTCGTGCGGTCTGTGTGTCGGGTGGCGCTTACGCTTACCCGACCTACAACGGTCGTGCGGTCTGTGTGTCGGGTGGCGCTCACGCTTACCCGACCTACAATGTTCGTGCGGTCTGCGTGTCGGGTGGCGCTTACGCTTACCCGACCTACAGCGGTCGTGCGGTCTGTGTGTCGGGTGGCGCTTACGCTTACCCGACCTACAATGTTCGTGCGGTCTGCGTGTCGGGTGGCGCTTACGCTTACCCGACCTTCAATGTTCGTGCGGTCTGTGTGTCGGGTGGCGCTTACGCTTACCCGACCTACAATGTTCGAGGATTTATGTAGGCCGGGTAAGGCGTAGCCGCCACCCGGCTTTGTTCTACCAGGTCCAGGTTTTACTGGGCGTCACCACCGCCGGCAACGGCACATCCCATTTCTCCACGGGTAATGCCTCCACGCCCTGACAATCATGCGCATAGCCCACCGGCTGCAACCCGTACTGCTGCCAGTTTTGTAGCGTTCTGTCGTAAAAACCACCGCCCATTCCCAGGCGCTGTCCCTGCTCGTCAAACGCCACCAGCGGCGTAATCAGCACATCCAGTTCAGATAGCGGCAGCACAACGCGCACGTCGAGTTTGGGTTCGGTGATTTTCAGACGATTCACCACCAGCTCGCTGTGCGGATGGTAGTGCAGAAACAGCAGATTGCCCCGGCTAAAGGGATGCAGCACCGGCAGATAAACTTTTTTCCCGGCGCGCCAGAGCTGGTCGATAAGCGGTTGGGTATCCAGCTCACCATCAAACGAAAGAAACAAGGCGACGGTGTTTGCCATCACCACAGGCGGATAGGCCATCATACGGGCGGCGGCCTGCTGGGCAAACTGTGCCTGTTGTTCGGCGCTTAAGGCACGACGACGCTGGCGAATGAGCTGACGGATATCCTGGCGTGAAGCAGAAACTTCAGGGAATTGAGTCATGGTTGTTGGTAGAAGAAGAGAGAGGGAATCTCCGAGATGCCGCCGCAGGCTGTAACCCTTGAACCCTTGGTTCAAGGTGAATGTGTCGTCATAGTTTTAAGGCTTCTCGGACGGACCGAGCATGCTCACCAACCATGGAGCGCCACATTCTTGTGGTATGAAATATCGGCTCAGGGGACTGGCCCGCTTGCAAACATCTCAGAGAAATTTTGTCTTCACAGTTACTCTACCATAGTCAACTGAGAAGTGTTATTCAAACTTTGGTCCCGGTCTTTCAGGACTGCGACCTTGATCAAGCAATGCCTGTTCAATGGTCTGCTGGAGCATTTTAATGCGCTGCTCCATGCTTGCCGCGTAATCGCGGGTCTTCGCTTTTTCCTGAGTCAGTTCATAGCTGATGTTCAACGCGGCGATGAAAACCAGCTGCTCAGTATTTGTGACTCTAGTGCGTTCTTTTAGATCTTGCAACCGCTGATTCAAATCGTCCGCAGCCTGATTCAAAGCATCCCTTTGTTCAGGCGGACAATTCACTCGCAGTGAACGGCCAAAAATCTGGAGATCGACGGGTTGTGCAGACATGCCACCTTCCTGCTGATTGACTGCGCTGCCTTCGCTTACTGCCCCGGGGGCTGCGAAGGGGCGACACTATAGCTACCCTGATGTGAAGATACAAGCCCTTTTCTGGTATCACCAGGGTCCAAAGTGGTAGCATATCATGAATATCCTCCCTTTGATGACGAATGCGTATGTCTATACAGAACGAAATGCCTGGTTACAAGGATTTAAACCAGTTACTGAACCAGCAGGGAGTCGGTCTAACCCCTGCCGAAATGCACGGTCTGATCAGCGGCATACTGTGCGGCGGAAACAGCGACAGCTCATGGCAGCCGCTGATCCACGACCTCACCAACGAAGGGCTGGCGTTTGGCCACGAACTGGCGGAAGCGCTGCGTAAAATGCACGCCGCAACCAGCGATTCCCTGGAAGATGATGGCTTTCTTTTTCAGCTTTATCTGCCTGAAGGCGACGATGTCAGCGTCTTCGATCGCGCTGATGCGCTTGCGGGTTGGGTAAACCACTATCTGCTTGGCCTGGGCGTGACCCAGCCTAAACTGGATAAAGTGACCGGCGAAGCGGGTGAAGCGATCGACGATCTGCGTAACATCGCCCAGCTCGGCTACGATGAAGACGAAGACCAGGAAGAGCTGGAGATGTCTCTCGAAGAGATCATCGAGTACGTGCGCGTGGCGTCTCTGCTGTGCCACGACAACTTTACGCGCTCGCAGCCGACCGCGCCGGAAGTTCGCAAGCCAACATTACACTAAGAAAAATAACGCACAGGAGGGTGTCATGGTTATCTCCAGTCAAGAGTATTCTCGCCGTCGTCAGGCGCTGCTGGCAAAAATGCAGCCGGGAAGCGCTGCCCTGATTTTCGCCGCGCCGGAAGTGACGCGCAGCGCCGACAGCGAATACCCCTATCGCCAGAGCAGTGATTTCTGGTACTTCACCGGGTTTAACGAGCCGGAAGCGGTACTGGTGCTGATTAAAAGCAATGACACCCACAACCACAGCGTGATTTTCAACCGCGTTCGCGATCTGACTGCGGAAATCTGGTTTGGTCGCCGCTTAGGGCAGGAGGCGGCGCCGGAAAAACTGGGCGTGGACCGCGCGCTGGCCTACAGCGAAATCAACCAGCAGCTCTATCAATTGCTCAACGGCCTGGACGTGCTCTATCACGCGCAGGGTGAATACGCGTATGCGGATGAGATTGTTTTCACTGCGCTGGATAAGCTGCGTAAAGGCTCACGTCAGAATTTGTCTGCACCCGCAACCCTGACAGACTGGCGACCGGTGGTGCATGAGATGCGCCTGTTTAAGTCTGAAGAAGAGCTGAATGTGATGCGCCGCGCGGGCGAAATCAGCGCCCTGGCGCATACCCGTGCCATGGAAAAGTGCCGTCCCGGTATGTTCGAGTACCAGCTTGAAGGGGAAATTCACCATGAATTTAACCGTCACGGCGCGCGCTTCCCGTCCTATAACACCATCGTAGGCGGCGGGGAAAACGGCTGCATTCTGCACTACACCGAAAACGAAAGTGAACTGCGCGACGGCGATCTGGTGCTGATTGACGCCGGCTGTGAATATCAGGGTTACGCGGGTGACATCACCCGTACCTTCCCGGTGAACGGTAAATTCACCCCAGCGCAGCGTGAAATCTATGACATCGTGCTTGAGTCTCTGGAGACCGCGCTGACGCTGTTCCGCCCTGGCACCTCCATTCAGGAGGTTACGGGCGAGGTGGTGCGCATCATGATTACCGGGCTGGTGAAGCTTGGCATTCTGAAAGGCGATGTGGACACCCTTATAACCGAAAACGCCCATCGCCCGTACTTTATGCATGGCCTGAGCCACTGGCTGGGGCTGGATGTGCATGACGTGGGGGCATACGGTCCGGAACGTTCGCGCGTGCTGGAGCCTGGCATGGTGCTGACCGTTGAGCCGGGGCTGTACATCGCGCCGGATGCCGACGTGCCGGAACAGTACCGCGGGATCGGCATTCGTATTGAAGATGACATCGTCATCACAGAAACCGGTAACGAAAACCTGACCGCGACCGTGGTGAAAAAAGCCGATGACATCGAGGCGCTGATGGCGGCGGCACGCGGATGAGCGTAATCATCGTTGGCGGAGGCATGACCGGCGCTACTCTGGCGCTGGCTATTTCGCGGTTAACCCAGGGCCAGCTTCCGGTGCATCTGGTTGAGGCGGTCGCGCCGCAGGCGACCGATCATCCCGGTTTCGACGCCCGCGCTATCGCGCTGGCGCAGGGAACCTGTCAGCAGCTTGCGCGTATTGGGATCTGGCAGGCGATAGCGGATTGCGCGACGGCGATCGGCACCGTTCACGTCAGCGATCGCGGGCACGCCGGGTTCGTGACGCTGGATGCCCACGATTACCGGATCGAGGCGCTGGGGCAGGTTGTCGAGCTGCATGACGTAGGGCTGCGGCTGTTCCGTCTTTTACAGGACGCGCCTGGCGTCACGCTGCACTGTCCGGCGCGCGTCGCCAGCTTTAGCCGCCGTGACGAAGCCGTCAGCGTGACGCTGGACAACGGCACCACGCTGGAGGGGGAACTGCTGGTGGCGGCGGATGGTTCACGCTCCGCGATCGCCACGCAGTGCGGCGTCGAATTGCGCTCTGAACCCTATGGGCAGGTGGCGGTCATCGCTAACGTCTCTACGGCTGGCACGCATAACGGCAGGGCATTTGAGCGCTTCACGGAGCACGGCCCGCTGGCCATGCTGCCGATGTCGAACGGGCGCTGCTCGCTGGTGTGGTGCCATGCGCAGGACCGGGCCGATGAGGTTCTCTCCTGGTCCGACGAACGTTTTAGTTCCGAGCTGCAAAAAGCCTTCGGCTGGCGGCTTGGGCGTATCACCCAGGCCGGAAAACGCGTGGCCTATCCGCTCGCGCTGACGACCGCATCGCAGACTGTCTCCCATCGCGTCGCCCTGGTCGGCAACGCCGCGCAGACGCTGCACCCCATCGCCGGGCAAGGCTTTAACCTTGGCCTGCGCGACGTGATGAGCCTGGCTGAGCTACTGGCGCAGACGTGGAGCGAACAACAGGATTGTGGCGCATACTCAGTGCTGAGCCATTACCAGAAACGACGTCAGGCGGACAAAGCGGCGACCATTGGCGTTACCGACGGTTTAGTCCACCTGTTTGCCAATCGCTGGGCACCGCTGGTTGCGGGTCGCAACCTTGGGCTGATGGCGATGGAACTGTTCATTCCGGCACGTGACGTGCTGGCGCAGCGGACCCTGGGTTGGGTCGCGCGTTAAGGAGTAATCACCGTGCAAAATGTTGATGTCGCCATTGTCGGCGGCGGAATGGTAGGACTGGCGCTGGCCTGTGGTTTACAGGGCAGCGGCCTGCGCGTGGCGGTGCTTGAGCAAAATGCGCCGCAGCCTGTGGCGCAGGATGCACCGCCGGAGCTGCGCGTCTCGGCGATCAATGCCGCCAGCGAAAAGCTACTGACGCACCTTGGCGTCTGGTCTGAAATCGTGGCGCTGCGTGCCAGCTGTTACCATGGCATGGAAGTGTGGGATAAAGACAGCTTCGGCCATATCGCGTTTGACGATGAAAGCATGGGCTACAGCCACCTTGGGCACATCGTTGAAAACGCGGTGATCCACCACGCGCTGTGGCAAAAAGCGCAGCAGTGCAGCGACGTCACGCTGATCGCACCGGCGAAACTTCAGCAGGTGGCGTGGGGCGAAAACGACGCGTTTATCACTCTTGAAAGCGGCGACATGCTGACCGCGCGGCTGGTAGTGGGTGCCGACGGCGCCAATTCCTGGCTGCGTAACAAAGCGGATATTCCGCTGACCTTCTGGGATTACCGTCATCACGCCCTGGTTGCCACAATCCGCACCGAAGAGCCGCATGGCGGCGTGGCGCGCCAGATTTTCCACAATGATGGCATTCTGGCCTTCCTGCCGCTTGCCGATCCGCATCTCTGCTCCATCGTCTGGTCTTTAGAGCCGGAGAAAGCGCAGCAGATGCAGGAGGCGACGCCGGACGCCTTTAATCAGGCGCTATGCGTGGCGTTTGATAACCGTCTGGGCCTGTGCACGCTTGAAAGCGAACGCCAGGCGTTTCCGTTAACCGGTCGCTACGCGCGTCAGTTTGCGGCGCACCGTCTGGCGTTGGTGGGGGATGCGGCGCATACGATTCATCCGCTGGCCGGGCAGGGGGTGAACCTCGGCTTTATGGACGCGGCCGAGCTGGTTGAAGAGCTGCGTCGTCTGCATCGGGAAGGTAAAGATATTGGTCAGCATCTGTATCTGCGTCGCTACGAGCGCAGCCGCAAACACAGTGCGGCGATGATGCTGGCGGGTATGCAGGGCTTCCGCGAGCTATTTGCCGGAGCGAACCCGGCGAAAAAACTGCTTCGCGATATCGGCCTCAAACTGGCCGACACCCTTCCCGGCGTCAAACCGCAGCTTCTTCGTCAGGCAATGGGCCTTAACGATCTTCCCGACTGGTTACGTTAATCTCGATCCCCGTCACACTTTATTTTCCCGGCCTTCGCGCCGGGGAAATCTCCTCGTTTGAAATAATCTAATTTCACGTCATTTTTCGCATTAGAAAATCTAATCTTACTATTTTTATGTTACGGAAATTCGGCCCGTTTTTCCGCACGAAATATCACCATCTGCTAAATCCTGTTAGCTCGATGTTAATTTTATGCGGGTTTAATCGCATTTTACCAGTGAATAACTCTGTAGGCTTTTCAGCGATTTTTGGTCATAAGCTAATGTGATGACCCGTTTTACCTTATGGTTAACCGCCGGTTTCGGTGGTAAGTTCAGGTAAAAGAGAACGTTTGCGTCGGCCCCCCGATCGCGAGGTCGACACCGGGTTTCACGGTGAATTTTTCAACGAGGAAAAGATGGCTCAACAGACTCCTTTGTACGAACAGCACGTGTTATGCGGCGCCCGCATGGTGGACTTCCACGGCTGGATGATGCCGCTGCACTACGGCTCGCAGATTGATGAGCACCACGCGGTGCGCACCGATGCCGGTATGTTCGACGTATCTCATATGACGATTGTCGACCTGCGCGGAAGCCGCACCCGGGAGTTTTTGCGTTATCTGCTGGCAAACGACGTCGCCAAACTAAAAACGCCGGGCAAAGCGCTCTATACCGGCATGCTCAATGCCTCTGGCGGCGTGATTGACGACCTCATCGTCTACTACTTCACCGAAGATTTCTTCCGCCTCGTTGTAAACTCCGCCACCCGCGAAAAAGACCTCTCCTGGATTTCCCAACACGCTGAACCCTACGCCATCGACATCACCGTTCGTGACGATCTGTCGCTGATTGCGGTGCAGGGGCCAAACGCCCAGGCGAAAGCCGCGTCTCTGTTCAGCGACGAGCAGCGCAAAGCAACCGAAGGCATGAAGCCGTTCTTCGGCGTGCAGGCGGGGGATCTGTTTATCGCCACCACCGGCTACACCGGTGAAGCGGGCTACGAAATTGCAATGCCAAACGAAAAGGCCGCCGATTTCTGGCGTGCGCTGGTGGAGGCGGGTGTGAAGCCTGCGGGCCTGGGCGCGCGCGATACGCTGCGTCTGGAAGCGGGGATGAACCTCTACGGTCAGGAGATGGACGAAGGCGTCTCACCGCTGGCGGCCAACATGGGCTGGACCATCGCGTGGGAACCGGCTGACCGTGATTTTATTGGCCGTGAAGCGCTGGAGATGCAGCGCGAGAAGGGCACTGAACAGCTGGTTGGCCTGGTGATGAAAGAAAAAGGCGTTCTGCGCGGCGAGCTGCCGGTGCGCTTCACCGATGCCGATGGCAATCATCGCGAAGGCGTGATCACCAGCGGAACGTTCTCCCCGACGCTCGGCTACAGTATTGCACTGGCACGCGTGCCAGCGGGGATTGGCGAAACGGCGGTGGTGCAGATCCGCAACCGCGAAATGCCGGTCAACGTGACCAAACCGATTTTTGTTCGC
This sequence comes from Enterobacter cloacae complex sp. XAL002, assembly GCF_049236805.1. Taxonomy (NCBI): domain Bacteria; kingdom Pseudomonadati; phylum Pseudomonadota; class Gammaproteobacteria; order Enterobacterales; family Enterobacteriaceae; genus Enterobacter; species Enterobacter cloacae complex sp. XAL002. The sequence goes on along the minus strand of NZ_JBMKJN010000014.1, from coordinate 11,189 downwards.
GCCGGTAAGCCGGTCGCCTAACTATTTTTATCAGGAGAACTTCAATGAGCAATGTGCCAGCAGAACTGAAATACAGCAAAGAACACGAGTGGCTGCGCAAAGAGGCGGACGGCACTTACACCGTTGGGATCACCGAGCACGCGCAGGAGCTGCTGGGCGACATGGTGTTTGTTGACCTGCCGGAAGTGGGCGCAACCGTGAGCGCAGGCGACGACTGTGCGGTGGCGGAATCCGTTAAAGCGGCCTCTGACATCTACGCTCCGGTGAGCGGTGAAATTGTTGCCGTGAACGACGCGCTGAGCGACTCCCCGGAGCTGGTGAACAGCGAGCCTTATGAAAGCGGCTGGATCTTTAAGATCAAAGCCAGCGACGAAGCGCAGGTTGCCGCGCTGCTGGATGCGACCGCGTACGAAGCACTACTGGAAGACGAATAACGTTGTGCCGGATGGCGCTGCGCTTATCCGGCCTACAGATCTACGTAGGCCCGGTAAGCGTTAGCGCCACCGGGCAACAGCGTTACAGATAATTACGATTCACTGCACGTTTCAGGAACCATCGCTCATGACACAGACTTTAAGCCAGCTTGAAAACCGTGGCGCCTTCATTGAACGTCACATTGGGCCGGATGCTCAGCAACAGCAGGAGATGCTGAAGACAGTTGGCGCGGATTCATTAAACGCACTGATCGGCCAGATCGTGCCAAAAGACATCCAGCTTGCCACACCGCCGCAGGTAGGCGAGTCCACGACGGAGTTCGCCGCGCTGGCGGAGCTGAAGGCCATCGCCGGCCTTAACAAGCGCTATAAGTCTTATATCGGCATGGGCTACACCAACGTGCAATTACCGCCGGTGATCCTGCGTAATATGCTGGAAAACCCGGGCTGGTACACCGCTTACACCCCGTATCAGCCAGAAGTCTCCCAGGGCCGTCTGGAAGCGCTGCTGAACTTCCAGCAGGTGACGCTGGATCTGACCGGTATGGATATCGCCTCTGCCTCGCTGCTGGATGAAGCCACTGCCGCCGCTGAAGCGATGGCGATGGCGAAGCGCGTGAGCAAGCTGAAAAACGCCAACCGCTTCTTCGTCGCGGCGGACGTGCATCCCCAGACGCTGGACGTGGTGCGCACCCGTGCGGAAACCTTCGGCTTTGAGGTGATTGTCGACGACGCTGACAAAGTGCTGGATCACCAGGACGTCTTCGGCGTGCTGTTACAGCAGGTGGGCACCACCGGGGAAGTGCATGATTACAGCGCGCTGATCGCCGAGCTCAAATCCCGTAAGGTTATTGTTAGCGTCGCCGCTGATTTTATGGCGCTGGTGCTGCTGACGGCGCCAGGTAAACAGGGCGCGGATATTGTCTTCGGCTCAGCGCAACGCTTCGGCGTGCCGATGGGCTACGGCGGCCCGCACGCGGCGTTCTTTGGCGCGAAAGATGAATTTAAACGTTCCATGCCAGGCCGTATTATCGGCGTATCGAAAGATGCCGCCGGTAACACCGCGCTGCGCATGGCGATGCAGACCCGCGAGCAGCATATCCGCCGCGAGAAAGCGAACTCCAACATCTGTACCTCGCAGGTGCTGCTGGCTAACATTGCCAGCTTATACGCGGTGTTCCACGGTCCGGCTGGCCTGAAACGCATTGCCAGCCGCATCCACCGTCTGGCCGATATCCTGGCCTGCGGTCTGCAACAGAAAGGTCTCAGACTGCGTCATGAGCACTACTTCGACACCCTGTGCGTCGAGGTGGCAGACAAAGCGGCCGTGCTGGCGCGCGCCGAGGCAGCACAAATCAACCTGCGCAGCGACATTCACAATGCGGTCGGTATTACGCTGGACGAAAGCACCACCCGTGACGATATCCTGACCCTGTTCAACGTATTGCTGGGTGACGCACAGGGTCTGGACGTTGATACGCTCGACAAAGAGGTTGCGCTCGACAGCCGCTCCATTCAGGAAAGCATGCTGCGCGACGACGCGATCCTGACTCACCCGGTGTTCAACCGCTATCACAGCGAAACCGAGATGATGCGTTACATGCACTCTCTGGAACGTAAAGATCTGGCGCTGAACCAGGCGATGATCCCGCTGGGCTCCTGCACCATGAAGCTGAACGCCGCGGCTGAGATGATCCCAATTACCTGGCCTGAATTCTCTGAGCTGCACCCGTTCTGCCCGGCTGAGCAGGCGGAAGGTTATCACATGATGATCAACCAGCTCTCCGACTGGCTGGTGAAGCTGACCGGGTACGACGCGCTCTGCATGCAGCCGAACTCCGGTGCGCAGGGTGAATACGCCGGTCTGCTGGCGATCCGTCACTATCACGAAAGCCGCAACGAAGGCCACCGCGATATCTGTCTGATCCCAAGCTCTGCCCACGGTACCAACCCGGCTTCTGCCCAGATGGCAGGAATGGAAGTGGTGGTTGTGGCGTGCGACAAAAACGGCAACATCGATCTGGCCGACCTGCGCGCGAAAGCCGAGCAGGCAGGCGACAAACTCTCCTGCATCATGGTGACCTACCCGTCCACCCACGGCGTGTACGAAGAAACGATCCGTGAAGTATGTGAAGTGGTGCATCAGTTCGGCGGCCAGGTTTACCTCGACGGCGCGAACATGAACGCCCAGGTGGGCATTACCTCTCCGGGCTTTATTGGCGCGGACGTGTCGCACCTCAACCTGCATAAAACGTTCTGCATTCCGCACGGCGGCGGCGGCCCGGGCATGGGCCCAATCGGCGTCAAAGCGCACCTGGCACCGTTTGTGCCAGGCCATAGCGTGGTGCAGATTGAAGGCATGCTGACCCGTCAGGGCGCGGTCTCCGCGGCACCGTTCGGCAGCGCCTCTATCCTGCCAATCAGCTGGATGTACATCCGCATGATGGGCGCGGAAGGGCTCAAGCAGGCCAGCCAGGTGGCGATCCTCAACGCCAACTACATCGCAACACGTCTGAAAGACGCCTATCCGGTGCTCTACACCGGCCGCGATGGTCGCGTGGCGCACGAATGCATCCTCGATATTCGTCCTCTGAAAGAAGAGACGGGCATCAGCGAGCTGGATATTGCCAAGCGCCTGATCGACTACGGCTTCCACGCGCCAACCATGTCCTTCCCGGTTGCAGGAACGCTGATGGTTGAGCCGACCGAGTCTGAAAGCAAGGTGGAGCTGGATCGCTTTATCGACGCGATGCTGGCGATCCGCAGCGAAATCGACCGCGTGAAAGGCGGGGAATGGACGCTGGAAGATAACCCCCTGGTTAACGCGCCGCATACCCAGAACGAACTGGTGGCAGAGTGGAACCACGGTTATACCCGCGAGCTGGCTGTCTTCCCGGCAGGTGTAGCAAACAAATACTGGCCAACCGTGAAACGTCTTGATGATGTTTACGGCGACCGTAACCTGTTCTGCTCCTGCGTGCCGATGAGCGAATACCAGTAACGTTGTTCCTGTAGTAACGTAGGCCGGGTAAGGCGAAGCCGCCACCCGGCTTTTTTATTGGGAGAAAAGAATGGCAATTGCATTGGTCACCGGCGCCAGCCGGGGTATTGGTAAAGCCACCGCGCTACAGCTGGCAAGCGAAGGCTACACCGTTGCGGTGAATTTTCATCACAACATCAAAGCCGCGACAGAGGTTATTAATCAGATCGTGGACGCGGGCGGTAAGGCCTTTGCCGTGCGCGCGGATATCAGCGATGAATCGCAGGTGATGGCGATGTTCGACAGCATCGATCGCGAAGGTGAGCCGCTCGCCGCGCTGGTGAACAACGCCGGGATTTTGTTTGAACAATCCTCCATCGAAAACCTCTCCGCTGAACGTATTAACCGCGTGCTGTCCACCAACGTCACTGGCTATTTTCTCTGCTGCCGTGAGGCGGTGAAACGCATGTCGCATAAACACGGCGGCAAGGGCGGCGCGATTGTGAATGTCTCCTCGGCGGCCTCACGACTGGGCGCTCCGGGGGAGTATGTGGATTATGCTGCCTCCAAAGGGGCCGTGGATTCCCTGACAACCGGCCTCGCGCTGGAGGTGGCGGCGCAGGGCATTCGCGTTAACTGCGTGCGGCCAGGCCTGATTTATACCGATATTCACGCCTCCGGCGGCGAGCCGGGGCGTGTGGATCGGGTGAAGTCGATGTTACCGATGCAGCGTGGCGGTCAGCCGGAGGAGGTCGCCCAGGCCATTACCTGGCTGCTGAGCGACAAAGCCTCCTATGTCACCGGTAGCTTCCTGGAGCTGGCTGGCGGGAAGTAACGCTACGACGCCAGCCACAGCCGCAGGCGCATTCCCCAGCCGCTGGTCCAGCCGGTGGTGATCGACTTCACTTCACCGTGAGAGATCACCACAAGCGTTGGCGTCACCTGAACGTCCCACTGACGCGCCAGTTCTCCGCTGGCGTCGTTGACCGTGGGCATCATCGCCTTCTTCTTTCTCATCCATGTTTCGAGCGTCGCGTTATCGCCCGAGCGCAGCGCAACCGACATCACGTTACCCCCGTCCGCGGCAATCGCCGCCACCGACGGCGTGGTGTAGCGGCAGACGCCGCACCATGTCGCCCAGACGTAGACCAGCAGCGGTCGCTCCTTACTCATGGCGATAAGATCGACGGGCTGACCGTCGAGGGTGTGCAGTGCCGTCGCGGAGAAATTCTGCGGCAGCGCGGGCTGGCGGAAATAGTCCACCGCCAGGCTCACGGCTACGCCAATCAGCAGCCACACGGCCAGCTCGCGCAGCAGGCGCGGAAGCTTACTTGCCACGGGCGTTCGCCAGCTGTTCTTTGACCAGCCCCTCCAGATCGTCATACGGGATTGCGCCCGCCACCATCTGGTCACCGATGATGGTCGCCGGGGTGCCCTGAATATTCAGCACCTGCGCCAGGATCAGGTTCATCTTTACGCTGTCCATAGTTTTATCATCGGTTTTAATGCTGTCCGTCCCGGTCTTCACCTGCGCGGCGGCGATGCTGGCGTCATCGTGATAGCCCTTTTTCATCATCAGCCGCTGGTGTAGTGCCCAGAATTGATCCGGCGCCTGCTGCCACGTTGAGAGCGCCGCTTTCGCGGCATTTACCGAGCTTTGTCCCTTGAACGGCAGCAGTTTGATGATGAGCTGCACGTCGGGATTATCGTGCACGATTTTCTCCAGCATTGGGTCGAACTGCTTGCAATACGGGCAGTTGTAGTCTGTGAAGGAGACGATGGTGAGCTTCGGCGATGTCGCTCCGGTTCGCGGGCTGTTGGGGTCGTTAAACAGCAGTTTTGCCAGCTGGTCGTTGGAAGCGTCATCTGACGGTGCGGCGAAACCGAACGTTGATAACGACAGCAGAAGTAAGGCAACAAAGGCTCTCATGTTATTTTCCTTTTGCATCGGACAGGGTGCTCAGCACCGCTTCGCGGCTTAACAACGCAGGCAGCACGTGGCCCTGAGGTAATCCCGGTCCGTAGATCTGGTTAAACGGCACGGCGGCGCTGCCGCGCGTGGTTAAAAACTGGCTGATGGTATCTGAGGGGCGGCTCCAGTCGCCGCGCAGGGCGACAACGTCCGGGGCGGAGAGCGCGACCTGCACGTCGTCGCGCAGCAGTACGTTGTATTTATTGGCTTTACAGGTCACGCACCAGTCGGCGGTCACGTCGACGAACACCCGTTTGTTCTCCGCCAGCGCGCGGACAATGGCCTGCTCGCTGAGCGGCTGCCAGTGAATACGATCGCGGCGGGAGCCCTCGCCGCCGGAGCCGGAAACAAACGCGACTCCCCCGGCCACCAGTACAGCTAATACCCCGGCGCGCAGTGCCGTTTGCCAGCGGTAGCGCCAGGCGGTGACCAGCAGCAGCGCAAGGATCAGTAGCACGCCCAGCGTAATGACCGGCAGGCTGCCAATGTGCACCGTCAGCAGGCTCAGCAGCCACAGCGATGAGCCGAGCATCATCATCCCCAGCACTACGCGTACAACGTTCATCCAGCGCCCCGGACGCGGCAACCGCTGGGCCAGCCCCGGCCAGGCCGCCACCAGCAGCCACGGCAGGCTCATGCCGATACCCATCGCCAGGAAGATCCCCCACAGCAGGGGAAGCGGTGCCGCCAGCGCGACCGAGACCGCCGTCCCCAGGAACGGCGCGGTGCAGGGTGTCGCCAGCAGCGTGGCAAACGCGCCTTGCCAGAAATGACCCGCAAGCCCGTTGCCGCCGCGCGTGGCGAGGAAGGTGCTGGCGCCGGAAGGGAGACGGATTTCAAACAACCCCAGCAGGCTGGCGCTGAAGAGCACCATTACCAGCGCCATCGCGGCAATAAACCACGGGTTCTGGAACTGGATCCCCCAGCCGAGCGCCTGATTGCCTAAACGTAATACCGTCATCATCAGCGCCAGTGCGAGGAACGAGATCACGATCCCGGCTACCGATGCAAGAAACTGTCGGCGTACCTGACCCCGCGCCTGCCGTTCGGTTTGCATCAGCGTGCCCAGCTTCATGGCCAGCACGGGCAGTACGCAGGGCATGACGTTAAGGATCAGACCACCAGCCAGCGCCATCAGCAGCACCCAGCCTAACGGGAGCGTCGGCGCGGCGTTCCCCGGCTGAATGCTCAGGCTGGACTCCTGCGCCTGCCCGCTATCGGCCAGAACCAGCGACAGGGTTTTGCCGCTGAGGTTGGGCGCGGCCTCGCCCCAACTGTCCGTCACGGGCACGGTGGCGACCAGCGAATCACCGCGCACGGTGAGGGCCGGTTTGCCGAAATCAACATCATCCATACCGTCGATAAACAGCGACGGCGCCTGCCAGCCTGCGTCACGCTGCGCCGTTACGGTCAGCTTGCCGGGGGCATAGGTGGCGTTAAGCGTTGAGGTCAACCCGCCGCTGAGGGGAAGGGTGCCCATGGCCCGACTGAAATCGTAATCAAAACTGGCGCCTGCGGATGCGGTCATGTTCAGTGAAAACGGGTAGTCGGTAAGAATACAGACGTTGCTACAGGTGGAGAGCGTCAGCACGCCGCTCAGGATCGTCGGGACGTCGCCCCGCAGAGTGAGGGGAAAGCTGACATCGCCGTGATAGCCCTGCGTGGTGATGCCCGCGACGTCGAAACGCTGCGGCACAGGCCAGCGCCAGATCGCCTCGACGGGCTGATGCCATTTAATCGCGGGTGCGACGCCGCCTTCGCCCGGCGAGCGCCAGTAGGTTTTCCAGCCTTTTTGCAGGGCGACGTCCAGCAGCAGGCGGGTTTCGCCAGTGCTTTCAGGTTGCGCACGCAGCCTGACGCTGGCGTGCTGATTATCGGCGGCGCGCAGCCAGCCGCTGTCGGCAGCCTGGCTGAGGGGCAGCCATAGCCAAAGCAGGCAGACCAGCAGTCGCCTGAATACAGTAAACATAAATTTTCTCCGTAAATGATGAATTAACCTGAAGTAACAGGCGAAGGCTCATTCACGGAAGACGCATAATCGCAGATGCACCCTTAACCGGGGCGGGGAGATAACGCGGGGAGGCCACTGCTGTTCGCGGCGCGGTGGACTGGCTGCCAGCAACGCCAGCAGCAGGGTGACGGCAATCAGGGCGCCTTCAAACAAAACAGGCGGGACCGACATCAGCGACTTGGCGCTTAGCTCACACGGGGTTACCGGTGCGTCGGCACTCTCCTGCCCCTGCTGAACAGACTGGCTCGTGGCGGTGACGTTCATGACAAGCGCGTGCATCCCGGCCATCCGCTGGGCGGTACCTATCAGTACCACCAGGCAGGCCAGGGCTACAAGCAGGATAGCGTTGCGTTGTCGCTTAATCATGTTCGCCTCAAATATTCAGGATGCCTATATTATCGGGCGAACATATTTTGGCAACGCAAAAGCTGTAAAGAAGTGTCTGGAAGATAAGCAGTTTGCCCTCTCCGCTTGCAGAGAGGGCAAGCCATTACAGCGTTTCGCCGTTGCTGGCAATGACGGTTTTATACCACTCAAAGCTCTTCTTACGGGAGCGGGACATGTCACCGGTGCCGTCGTCGTGCTTGTTGACGTAGATAAAGCCGTAGCGCTTGCTGTACTGGCCGGTGGTGAAGGAGACGCAGTCGATGCAGCCCCACGGGGTGTAGCCCATCAGATCCACACCGTCCCAGGTCACCGCCTTCATCATCTCTTCCACATGGGCGCGCAGGTAGTCGATGCGGTAGTCATCGTTGATGCTGCCGTCCTCTTCCACCTTGTCGTAGGCGCCGAAACCATTTTCCACGATAAACAGCGGCTTCTGGTAGCGTTCGTACAGTTCACACAGTGAATAACGCAGGCCCACAGGGTCAATCTGCCAGCCCCAGTCGGACGCCTTGACGTGTGGGTTCGGCACGCTGCCCTCGAAGCCGGAAATGGCGTCACCGGTGCCGCCTTCCGCTTTGACCGCGTTGGTCATGTAGTAGCTGAAACCTAAGTAATCGCAGGTGCCTTCACGCAGGATCTGCTCGTCGCCTGCTTCCATTTTGATGGAGAAGCCACGGCGTTCCCACTCGTTCAGCACGTAAGACGGGTAGTAGCCGCGCAGCTGTACGTCGGTAAAGACGTAGCGCTCGCGCATGGATTCCTGAGCAAACATCACATCTTCTGGCTTGCAGGAGTATGGATAGAGCGCCACCATCGCCAGCATGCAGCCGACTTTCATCTCCGGGTTAATGCGGCGGGCGGCTTTCACCGCCAGCGCGCTGGCCACGAACTGGTGGTGCAGCACCTGGTACATGGTCTCTTCCGGGTTGTCATGCTCGGTATAGACCACGCCAGAGCAGCAGTAGCCGAACAGCGGCGCACGCCAGTTGCGCTGGTTGTTGATTTCGTTGAAGGTCATCCAGTATTTGACCTTATTTTTGTAGCGCTCAAATACCACTTCCGAGAAGCGGACAAAGAAATCGACTACTTTACGGTTGGTCCATCCGCCGTATTCCTGAACGAGGTGCAGCGGCATTTCAAAGTGGGAGAGGGTGATCACCGGCTCGATGTTGTACTTCAGCAGTTCATCGAACATGTCGTCGTAAAACTTCAGCCCCTCTTCGTTTGGCTGAGTTTCGTCGCCTTTCGGGAAGATGCGCGTCCAGGCGATAGAGGTACGGAAACATTTGAAGCCCATCTCGGCAAACAGCTTGATGTCTTCTTTGTAATGGCCGTAAAAGTCGACGGCTTCGTGGTTCGGGTAATATTTGCCTTCAATCACTTCCTGCGTGATTTCACGCGGAACGCCGTGTGCGCCGCCGGTGAGCACGTCGCAAATGCTTGGCCCTTTGCCGCCTTTGTTCCAGCCGCCTTCAACCTGGTGCGCCGCCACCGCGCCGCCCCATAAAAAATCTTTCGGTAAAGTGAGTTTTTTCATCTTTGCTATTCTCAATTCAGGACTTATTGATTTCGAGTCTAGCAAAGCGGAAATAAATGTCACGATATAACATTTTGCGGGAATTGTAATTTGTCACATCAAAAAAACAGGATGTTTTATTCTGTTAATTTCTTCGCCAGTTTCCGGCCTAATGATTCCAGAATATAGATAACGGGAATTTGGGTGGTTATATCGTAAACGCCGCCTATGCGCGTTTGGGGGACATGCCAGGAGAGATTAAAGTCCGCCAGTTTCGCGAGACGAGAATGTTCGTGGCTGGTGACAGAGAGCACCTTGCAGCGATGCAGGCTGAACTGGCTGGCGAAGCGCAGGATTTCCTCGGTTTCTCCGGAGACGGAAAGTACAATGGCCAGCGCATTTTTAGCCATATCGTTAGTGACCGGGAAATAAGGATCGTCGATATGGTTGCTGAATTTCCCGATATTTGAAAAGAAACGTGCGCCATATTTTGCCAGCGATCCGGACGTGCCTGCGCCAACAAAAATAATTCGTTCAGATGATAAAATAATATCGACGGCTTTATCTAATAACGCATCGAACTCTTCGTTATTTACGCTTTTAAAGAAGCTGATAATTTCACTGGCACCAAAATTCGCCTGCTGGGGCTCGTTCTGCTCCAGATAGAGTTTAAAGCGCACCCGAAATTCCGAGTAGCCTTCGCAGTTGAGCTTTCGGCAGAAGCGCAGGATAGTAGTGGTAGAGACTCCCGCCGCATCCGCCAGCTCGCGGATGGTCATGTACATCACTTTGTCACGGTTCTTAATGACATAGTTGTAGACCATCATTTCCAGATTGTTGAGGCTGGCAATGGCGGAATGGCTGAACATACTCACAATGGCTAAACTCGCTGTCGGACACTATCCCTGAAGCATACCATGATGACGAAGGGTGAGAGACGGATTTATCTCCTTGATTACTCAGGTGTTAATGAAATCATTTACACCTGTGCGGTGGATTTATTTTGCATTATACTGATTTGTAAGGATAAATCTTGATTATGGATTTATTTTAGCTAACAGGTGTTCACTGGAATCATTCTCAGTTAGCATAGACTGGCGATGAATAATCATCTTTTGTTTTCCCGGAGTTAAGTATGGTGAGCAGACCATTAATCGCACAGGGATATTCGCTGGCTGAGGAAGTAGCCAACAGTATAAGCCATGGCATTGGCCTGGTGTTTGGGATTGTCGGCTTAGTATTGCTGTTGGTGCAGGCGGTAGATACCAACGCCAGCGCGATGGCCATTACCAGCTACAGCCTGTATGGCGGGAGTATGATCCTGCTTTTCCTTGCCTCAACGCTGTATCACGCTATTCCGCATCAACGGGCGAAGATATGGCTCAAGAAATTTGACCACTGCGCAATCTATCTTCTCATTGCAGGCACTTACACGCCATTTTTGCTGGTGGGGCTCAACTCACCGCTGTCGCGTGGCCTGATGATTGTGATCTGGAGCCTGGCGCTGCTGGGGATCCTGTTCAAGCTGACCATCGCGCACCGGTTCAAAGTGTTGTCGCTGGTCACCTATCTGACAATGGGCTGGCTGTCGCTGATTGTGGTGTATCAGTTAGCCATTAAGCTGGCGGTGGGGGGCGTGACGCTTCTGGCGGTGGGCGGAGTGATCTACTCGCTGGGCGTGATTTTCTACGTCTGCAAGCGTATCCCGTACAACCATGCCATCTGGCACGGCTTTGTGCTGGGCGGCAGCGTGTGCCACTTTCTGGCAATTTATCTGTATGTTGGTCAGGTGTAGTTTTTTTGTAAGGTGCGGTCTGATGCCCTCACCCCGACCCTCTCCCACAGGGCTGAGGGTTCCCCACAAATTAATGCGAGCACTGAGCAATCCC
>NZ_JBMKJN010000013.1:0-146473 GCF_049236805.1 Enterobacter cloacae complex sp. XAL002 | reverse complement strand
CAACCCGTAGGCCCGTGCAAGCGTAGCGCCGCCGGGCGAATCAGGCAACGATGCGGCCTTATGCCCTCACCCCGGCCCTCTCCCACGGGGAGAGGGAGAACACCGGCGCCATTTCATTGATTTTTCACCCCGAAAAAGGTACGTTTTCGCCTTCATTCCAGCGTGGACATGCCAGCATTATGCCGATTATTCAGTCTGTTGAACGTGCGTTGCAGATCCTCGACCTGTTCAACGAGCAGGCCACCGAGCTTAAGATCACCGACATCAGCAAACTGATGGGGCTGAGCAAGAGTACCCTCCACTCGCTGCTGAAAACCCTCCAGCTTCACGGCTATATCGATCAGAACCCGGAGAACGGCAAGTATCGCCTCGGCATGAAGCTGGTTGAGCGCGGTCATTTCGTCGTGGGCTCGATCGATATTCGCCAGAAGGCGAAAGGCTGGCTGACGGAGCTGTCCCAGCGGACCGGGCAGACCACCCATCTGGGGATCCTGGACGGTCGTGAAGGGGTCTATATCGAGAAGATTGAAGGCAAGCTGGCCGCCATCGCCTATTCGCGGATCGGCCGCCGCCTGCCGGTTCACGCCACCGCCATCGGCAAAGTGTTGATTGCCTGGCTGGGCGAGGCCGAGCTGAACACCCTGCTGGAGGGCTATCAGTACACCACCTATACCCCTTCCACCCTCGCCTCTCGCGAAGCATTAATGGCCGCTCTGGCGCAGACCCGCGAGCAGGGCTATGCCCTGGACAGCGAAGAGAACGAGCAGGGCGTGCGCTGCGTGGCGGTGCCGGTGTGGAACCACGAATCCCGCGTGATTGCCGCCCTGAGCCTGTCGACCTTGACCTCGCGCGTGGACGACGCCGAGCTGGCTAATTTCCGCGAGGAGCTTCAGCAGGCCGGGCTCGCGCTCTCACGCGCACTGGGCTATGCCGGCTCGTAGGTGAAGTAGTCGAAGTCCGCGTGGCAGCCGTCGCCGCTGATGTCCTCGCAGTGCAGTCCCACAAACGCACCGGTAAAGAAGCCGCGCCCGCCGATGTAGTCGTCCGACAATTTCCACGCCTCATACGTCACCGGCACGGTGTACCACGTCTCGCCGTCGAACGAGTAGCTGTAGCGGTAGACCAGCGTATCCACGTCCACCCTTAGCCATACGCTCTCGGCCTGTTCCGGCACCGGAATCGGCTGCTCGTGCAGCGGCCACGACGGCACGTTGTGGTCGAGCTGGATCACCTTGATGGTTCTCCCCTGCCCCTCCTCGTAGTCCACAAAGCAGTAGCTCCAGTTTTTGCTGTTGTAGTAGCAGGTCAGCCCCGCGCTCTGCTGGAAGTGGACCGGCGAGAACTGCATCCGCGTCTCGGCCCGGAAGGTGAAATGCTGCCAGCGGCGCGCCACGGTCGACTGGGTAAAGGTCGAGTTGAGCGAGTCGTTGCCGTAGAGCCGTAAGTAGCCCGGGCGGGCGGTAAGCGAGCCGAGGGTGTCGTCGAACGGAATGCGCAGGGTCTGTAGCTGCGGGTCAAGCGTGGTGCCGTCAAAATCATCCCACCAGTTACCCTGAGCGGCTGCGGGCTGCTCCGCCACCTGCGGGCCGGGCACGGTCAGCTGCGCGTGTTTGCCGCCTTCCACGTACGGCCAGCCGTCGCGCCACGCAATGCGGGCGATGCCGGTCTCGCGCCCCAGCGGGCAGTAGCCGCGCCCGCCGGAGGCCAGCAGCGGCACGCCGGGCAGGCGCAGCGGACGGCTGGTGAGGTAGGCCATGTACCATTCCCCGGTGTGGGTCTGCAGCAGCGAGCCGTGCCCGCTCTTCTGCAGCGGGTTCTCCGGCAGGTGCCAGCTGGTCATCATCGTCACGTCCGGGTGCAGCTCGTACGGCCCGTCGATGGTTTTTGCGCGCAGCACCACGACCGCGTGCTCGTAGCTGGTGCCGCCCTCTGCAACCATCAGGTAGTACCATCCCGCGTGGCGATAAAGATGCGCCCCTTCGGTGTAGCAGAGCGGCGTGCCGGTAAACAGAGTTTTGCGCTCGGGCGAGAGCGTGCCGGTCTGCGGATCAAACTCCTGCATCACGATAGTGTTGTGCGGGTTGCTGTGGTGGCGCGGCCCCCACGGGCGGTAGAGGTAGTATTTGCGGCCATCGTCGTCGTGGAACAGGGACGGATCGAACCCGCCGTTGCCCATCGGGATCGGCTCGCTCCACGGTCCCTCAATGGACGGCGCGGTGACGAGGAAGTTGCGGCCGTTTTTCCACGGCGAGTCGACAATCTTCACGTCGGTATAGAGCAGCCAGAATTTGCCGTCGGCGTAGCTCAGGCACGGCGCCCAGATGCCGCCGGAGTCCGGGTTGCCCTTCATGTCCAGCATCGACACGCGGTCCAGCGGGGTGCTGACCAGCGACCAGTTTTTCAGATCGCGGGAGTGGTAGATGCGCACGCCCGGGAACCACTCGAAGGTCGAGGTGGCGATGTAGTAGTCCTCGCCCTGACGGCACAGGGACGGGTCCGGGTTGAAGCCGGTGAGTATCGGGTTAGTAATTTCCATGTTGCCTCCGGTTAATGGGATGCGGCTGTCGCAGCGTCGGGAACGGCCTCGCCCTGCGACGCGCGGTGCTTGATCAGCTGCTGGCTGATGGCCTCCACGCGGGCGTCGGTGAGCTTGTAGAACGACAGCATGATGAACATGCCCGCGTAGAGCACCACCGGCACCACGCAGAACAGAATTTTGATGGTGGTCAGCACCTCGACCGGCTGCACGCTGCTGCTGGCGGAGTAGTTGACGTACGCCAGGATCCAGCCCACCACCGCCCCGCCAATCGCCAGGCCAATCTTCAGGCTGAACAGGTAGGTGGAGAACACCAGCCCGTCGAGGCGGCGTCCGCTACGGCTCTCCTCGTAATCCACCACGTCAGAGGCCATCAGCCACTGCAGCGGCGTGGTGGTGTTAAAGACGAACAGGAACAGAATGTTGAGGGCAAAAATCAGCGCGATGTGCTCCGCCGGGGTGACGAAAATCAGCAGGCTAATCAGCGAGTAAGCGACGATGATCCACTTGAAGGCGGTAACGCGGTCGAAGCGGCCCAGCAGGCGGGAGGAGCAGAGCGAGCCGAACATGGTGGCGAGGCTGCCGTAGAGTAAAAACTGGGTCGCCATCTCCGGGTGATCCATCACGTATTTCACAAAGTAGAGCGTCGCCCCGCCGCGCACCACGTTGGAGCAGGTCGCCATCATCTTGAAGGCACACATGATGCGCCACTGGCTGTTGCCCAGCAGCAGCTTAAGGTCTTTCGCCACTGACGAACCCGGCTGCACCTCAAAGGTGTAGCGCTCTTTGGTGGTAAAGAAGCAGACGTAGAGCAGCACCACGCCGCTCAGGCCCAGCACGCACATGGCGCCGAAATAACCCACCTGCTCGTTGCCTTTGCCAATGATGCTGACCAGCGGCAGCGCGATGCCGCTGATGGCGAGCGACCCCGCCGCCGCCAGGAAGAAGCGCCAGGACTGCAGGGCGTGACGCTCTTTCGGGTCGGCGGTAATGACGCCGGGCATGGCGCAGTACGGGACGTTAACGAAGGTGTAGACCAGAGTCAGCAGAATATAGGTTACGCAGGCGTAGATGATTTTGCCCTGCGCGGAGAAGTCCGGCGTGTAGAAGGTCAGCATGCAGACGATGCCGAACGGGATGGCGCCCCACAGCAGGAACGGGCGAAACTGGCCATGCCGCGTGCGGGTGCGGTCTACCAGCAGCCCCATCAGCGGGTCGGTCACGGCGTCGAGCACGCGGGAGACTAAAAACAGCGTCCCCATAATGCCCGCGAAGAGGCCAAACACGTCGGTGTAGAAATAGGCCAGCAGGAACATCGTGGCCTGCCAGACGAAGCCGCAGGCGGTGTCACCCAGCCCGTAGCCAATTTTGTCTTTCATGGTTAATTGCGTCATCAGAATTACACCCTTATGTAGTGTGCTGAATTACAACATCGTGTTAATGGAGTGTAATGAGCTGTTCAATTAACCAGCAATGGTCATATCTTATTTCTGAATTACGTTATTTTGCTTTTGTGACGCCAACGATATATCGCAACTTATTGTTTAAATTAGTAAATTGCAGACACGTAAAAACCGCCCGCGGACTATTTTCCGCAGACGATTTTCTCTCACAAAATAATTAAATACCGAGCGCTTTTTTACCGGCGTTAATTACCTCAATGATTTTATCGGTGTCATAAATACAGCCTTTCCAGGTGCCGCCGCTCACGGACTGTAATGCCGCCCACAGCCGGGTATCGTCCGGCAAAAAGCCGTGAGCGTGCAGGTCCGGATGCACCTGCCGCCGTGCCAGCTCGCGCGCGCCCTCTTCCGGCGTCAGCGGGTTGTCCGCGGTACCGATAAAGTTTACGCTGCCTGTTAATGTCAGGCGGTCCACCGCAATCTCAATGATGTCGTTATCGCGCAGCTTGCCTATCGGCCCGCCCGCCAGCGCCTCCGGCGACACGTGGCCGAAACAGGCGCCCGTCGACACGCCCGAGAAGCGCGCATCGGTGATTAACGACACCGTTTTGCCCCACGAGATGTGCTTCAGCGCGGAGGTGAGCTGGTAGGTCTCCTCCATGCCGGTGCCGGACGGTCCACCGCCGATCACCACCATGATATCGCCCTGCTCAATCTCTTCCCGCTTGATGGCCCTGATCGCCTGCGCTTCCGAGACAAACACCCGCACCCGGCCGGTGTGGCGGTAAACGCCATCTTCACCGACGACCGACGGGTCGATCGCCGTGGCCTTGATCACCGATCCTTCCGGCGCAATGTTGCCCGTCGGGAAGCAGACCGTCGAGGTCAGCCCTTTCGCTTTTGCTTTTTCCGGCGGCAGGATCACGTCATCCGGCTCCACGCCGTCCTGCTCGCGCAGGCACTGGCGGAAGCGCGCCCGGCGCTCGGACGCCAGCCACCAGTCGAGGTTCTCGCCGACCGTCTGGCCAGTAACGGTCATGGCATCCAGGTGCAGCAGGCCGAGATCGCGCAGGTGAAGCATCACCTCCGGCACACCGCCCGCGAGGAAGGCGCGCACGGTCGGGTGATAGTCCGGGCCGTTGGGCAGCACGCTCACCAGGCGCGGCACCCTGCGGTTGACGCGCGTCCAGTGTTCAACGTCCGGGATCGTGCAGCCCGCCGCGTGTGCGATGGCCGGAATGTGCAGCAGTAAATTGGTGGAGCCGCCGAACGCCGCGTGGATCACCATCGCGTTTTCGATGGCTTTATCGGTAAGGATATCGCGCGTGGTGATGCCGCGGTTATCCAGCTCGCTCACCGCCCGCGCCGACTGGCGGGCGATCTCCAGCCACACCGCCTGTCCGGACGGGGCCAGCGCGGAGTGCGGCAGCGCCAGACCCAGCGCTTCCGCGACCACCTGCGAG
Organism: Enterobacter cloacae complex sp. XAL002; assembly: GCF_049236805.1. Classification (NCBI taxonomy): domain Bacteria; kingdom Pseudomonadati; phylum Pseudomonadota; class Gammaproteobacteria; order Enterobacterales; family Enterobacteriaceae; genus Enterobacter; species Enterobacter cloacae complex sp. XAL002. The sequence goes on along the minus strand of NZ_JBMKJN010000013.1, from coordinate 141,071 downwards.
GTGCCCGCCGTGCCGAGGAACTGACACCCGCCGCCCGGCGACGCGCAGGCGCGACAGCCCAGCTCGGCGGCCTCCTGCAAGGAGAGTTCATGGTTGGCGAAGCGCGCGCCGATGGTCTGCACCTTGCCCGCATCTTCCCCCACGGTCGGCGGCAGCGTCGCTCCGCCTGGCACCAGAATGGTCGGCAGGTCGTGCATCGCGGCCAGCGCAATCATGGTGGCGGGCAGCCCTTTATCGCAGGTTGCCACGCCGATCACCGCCCGCCGCGTCGGAAGAGAGCGGATAAGACGACGAAACACGATCGCCGCGTCGTTACGATACGGCAGGGAGTCGAACATGCCGTGCGTGCCCTGCGAGCGCCCGTCACACGGATCGCTGACGAAGGCCGCGAACGGGATCCCCCCGTTGCGTGTGATCTCCTTCGCCGCCGCCTGCATCTGCATGCCGATTTCCCAGTGTCCGGTGTGGTAGCCCAGCGCAACCGGGCGTCCGTCTCCGGCGCGGATGCCGCCCTGAGTACCGATAATCAGCACCTCTTTGCCGGTGAGCTTGTTGGCGTCCCAGCCCATCCCGGCGTTCTGCGTCATGCCGAACAGGTTGCCGCTGGGGGATTCCATCAGCATCTGCGGAGTCAGCGGCAGCGCGCCCTGCGGACCCACCGCGTGGGTGATCACCGCATAAAACGCGTCGTCCTGTGGGGTGAAAATTTTCTCAATGGTCATCGTTATCGTCCGGCTCAGCAGAGCTTGAGCTGTTGTAGCAGGTTTTTCAGCTGCGCCTTACGCGGCTCGTCCAGCGGCGAGGCTGGTGGCAGGACGTGCGTAGAAATTGGACGACCGCAGAGCACGATCGCCTCTTTAATGACGTTCACAAACGGCGTATCCAGCTGATACATCTGCGGGATTTGCAGCAGGGTCTGATGATACTCAGCCGCTTTCGCCACGTCTTTATCCCGCCAGGCTTTCAGAAGATTTACCGACACCTGCGGAGCAAAGTTACCGCTGGCCGAGATCGCCCCGTCACCGCCGAGCAGCAGGGTATTAAACAGATGATCGTCGTAGCCGCAGAGCACGGTAAAGTGTGGATGGGCCGCTTTAACGGTGTGGATCATGCTGCGCAGGTGGGCGACGGAGTCGATGGTGTCTTTGATGCCGACGATGTTACTGCGCGAGTCGGCGAGGGTTTTCACCAGCGCCGGGGTCAGATCCTGCCCGGTCAGCGCCGGGAAGTTATAGAGCATCACCGGCAGCGTGACGCTGTCGGCCACCTGTTCGAAATAGCGGAGCAGGTTCGCTTCCGACACTTTCCAGTAGTAAGGGTTGATCACCACGATGCCGTCCGCGCCCGCCAGCTGCGCGTGCTGGCTCAGCTCAATGGTTTCCCGGGCGTTGGTGCCGCCGGTGCCGATCAGGACCGGCACACGACGATCGACATGATCGATCGCAAACCGGGCAATGGATTTACGCTCTTCGGCGCTGAGCTGGGAGAACTCGCCGCCGCTGCCCAGGAAGAACAGGCCGTCGACGCCCGCAGCGATCAGATCGTCGATCAGCGCGGCGGTGCCCGGCTTATCAAGCTGGCCATCGGCGGTAAAAATGGTGGAGACAGGGGGAATGATACCCGTGAACAACGCGGACTGCGGCATGTGATCTCCTTTCTGAATCATTTTGTTCTACATTATAGAACAGCGTTCATTAATTTAACGATCATACTATGACGGAGAAAAAGCACAGGTAAATGGGAGATGAGGAGGGAGTGCGGGAAGTTTAAGCTGGATCACATTATGCGTGGGTGCGGTCTGGTTCCCTCACCCTAACCCTCTCCCAAGGGGAGAGGGAACTTTTACACCCTCTCCCCTTGGGAGAGGGCCGGGGTGAGGGGTTACTCTACCAGCATCTTCACCACAACCTTACGCACCTGCGCCGGCGCTCCCGCCGCGCACAGCGGCTTATGCACTTCGCCCGGCCAGAACACCACAAAATCCCCTTCGCTCAGCACCACGGTTTTCTCCTGCTCGCCTTCCGGCAGGAACGCGATGTCTTTGTCCGCCAGCCAGTCGGTGTCCGGCGTGCCGTGCGGCAGGGTGCTGAAGGTCATCCCTTCCTGCCCCTTCAGCACAATCTGAATATCCAGGTAGCGTGCATGGTATTCAGCGCGACGCTCAGCGAACGGCTGGGTCATGTCCTCCGATACCAGATAAAACAGGCTGTTGCCGCTGATGTCGTGCTTGCCGGTCGGCGTCGCGTCGGTGACGTGGGTCTTAACGTGCTCAATGGCCTGGCGCAGCTCTTCTGGTAGCCAGGACTGGAGATGATGAATATTGCCAATAATCATGATACAACCCTCAAATTAAAACATTGTTTCATTTTAATCTTTTATACGAGAATCGCCTCTCCCATACCAGCCCTTTTTAGACAAGATTTGCGCCAGCGCATGTTTATCGGAAAATGTGTTAATTCACTGTTAATTACATAAAGGCATTTATGCAGTCGTTATGCATAACCTCATTTCCTAAGCTTTACGCAACTTATCTAACTCGCTGAATTTAAAACGTAACTCACAAAACCTGTTGTTGCATCACACTTTATCACTTCGGTTATTTCCTTTAAAAATCCATAATTATTTATCGATTTCTCTTAAGTGAAAAATAGTTAACTGTCATTATTGCATAGCTATTCTCGAGGCAAAATTTTATTCATTGAAATCAACAGCATAACTAAATATTTCAAAGCATGTAATTCTACAAAACAATAACAACCTCAAATATTGCCACCCGTTCCTGCTTAGCTATTCATCCCGTAATAATATGAAATTAATCATTATCTGATACGAATCATGCAATTGAAAATAAACTGCTCAATATCGGTTTTCGCGTGAGCAGCGTCACAATAACCATTATTTAAGCGCCTACTATGAATCACGAAATCAATTGAGCTTAGCCGCCATGAAATTAAACACATCACATGGCGCATGCCCTTTTTATTCTGAAAAAAAGTTAAAGGAATAATTATGGAAAAGCATTACGTCGGTTCTGAAATTGGTCAATTGCGTAGCGTTATGCTGCATCGTCCTAATTTAAGTCTTAAACGTTTAACGCCATCGAATTGTCAGGAGCTGTTATTTGATGACGTGCTCTCGGTTGAGCGGGCGGGAGAGGAGCATGATATCTTCGCAAACACGCTGCGCGAGCAGGGTGTGGAAGTCCTGCTATTGACCGACCTTCTTACGCAAACGCTTGATATTGCCGAAGCAAAAGCCTGGCTTCTTGAAACACAAATCTCCGACTACCGCCTCGGCCCAGCCTTTGCCGGCGACGTCCGCGGCTGGCTGGCGGATATGCCGCACCGCGAACTGGCGCGCCGATTAAGCGGCGGATTAACCTACGGTGAAATTCCGGCGGCTATTAAAAATATGGTGGTCGATACCCACTCGGCGAATGATTTTATTATGAAACCGCTGCCGAACCACTTATTTACCCGCGATACCTCCTGCTGGATTTATAACGGCGTGTCCATTAATCCGATGGCGAAACCGGCCCGTCAGCGCGAAACCAATAATCTTCGCGCAATATATCGCTGGCATCCCGCATTTGCCGACGGCGAGTTTATTAAGTATTTCGGCGACGAGAATATTAATTACGACCACGCCACTTTAGAAGGCGGCGACGTATTAGTGATTGGTCGCGGGGCGGTATTGATCGGCATGTCCGAACGCACCACCCCGCAGGGCGTGGAGTTCCTCGCTAACAGCCTGTTTAAACATCGTCAGGCCGAGCGCGTGATCGCCGTTGAGCTGCCGAAACATCGCTCCTGCATGCACCTCGACACCGTGATGACCCACATCGACGTGGACACCTTCTCCGTTTACCCGGAAGTGGTGCGCAAGGACGCCCAGTGCTGGACACTCACCCCGGACGGACGCGGCGGCCTGCTGCGTACCCAGGAAACCGACCTGCTGCACGCCATCGAAAAAGCCCTCGGCATTAACCAGGTGCGCCTGATCACCACCGGCGGCGATGCCTTTGAAGCCGAACGCGAGCAGTGGAACGACGCCAACAACGTCCTGACCATCCGTCCGGGCGTGGTGATCGGCTACGAGCGCAACGTCTGGACCAACGAGAAATACGACAAGGCGGGCATCACCGTGCTGCCGATCCCGGGCGACGAGCTGGGGCGCGGTCGCGGCGGCGCGCGCTGCATGAGCTGCCCCCTGGAACGCGACGGAATTTAAAGGAGCCATCATGGAACGAAAACCCACTCTGGTTGTGGCCCTGGGCGGCAACGCGCTGCTCAAGCGCGGCGAGCCGCTGGAAGCGGACATCCAGCGTCAGAACATCGAGCAGGCCGCCCGCACCATCGCAGGCTTAACGGAGCAATGGCGCGTGGTGCTGGTGCACGGCAACGGCCCGCAGGTCGGGCTGCTGGCGCTGCAAAACAGCGCCTACGACAAAGTCACCCCCTACCCGCTGGACGTTCTTGGCGCCGAAAGCCAGGGAATGATCGGCTACATGCTCCAGCAGGCGCTGAAAAACAATCTGCCCCAGCGCGAGGTGAGCGTCCTGCTCACGCAGGTGGAAGTGGACGCCGCCGACCCGGCGTTCAGCAACCCGACCAAGTACATCGGCCCGGTCTACAGCGAAGCCCAGGCGAAAGCGCTGGCCGCGGAAAAAGGCTGGGTGTTCAAGGTCGACGGGGCCTATTTCCGCCGCGTGGTGCCCTCTCCGCAGCCGAAGCGCATCGTGGAGAGCGACGCCATTACGGCGCTTATTCAGCGCGACCACCTGGTCATCTGCAACGGCGGCGGCGGCGTGCCGGTGGTGGAAAACGCCAACGGTTATCGCGGCATTGAGGCGGTGATCGACAAAGACCTCTCCGCCGCTCTGCTGGCGCGGCAGATCGAGGCCGATGCCCTGCTGATCCTCACCGATGCCGACGCAGTGTACCTCGACTGGGGCAAGCCGACCCAGCGCCCGCTGGCGCAGGTCACGCCGGAACTGCTCAGAGGCATGCAGTTCGACGCCGGATCGATGGGGCCAAAAGTGGCCGTCTGCCGCGAGTTTGTTGAAGCCTGCAACGGCATTGCCGGGATCGGCGCGCTGGCCGACGGCGCGGAGATCCTGGCGGGCGAGAAAGGCACGTTGATTCGTAACTGAGCACCCATTTCCCCTCACCCTAACCCTCTCCCCAAAGGGGAGAGGGGACGATTACACCCTCTCCCCTTTGGGGAGAGGGCTGGGGTGAGGGGTAAGGTCTTAGACATTAATTTTAAAAAGGATTTACTCATGACCATCAACCTGAAAAACCGCAACTTCCTGAAACTGCTGGACTACACCCCGGCGGAGATCCAGTACCTGATCGACCTCGCCATCGAGCTGAAGGCGGCCAAAAAAGCCGGTCGCGAAAAACAAACCCTGGTCGGGAAAAACATCGCCCTGATCTTTGAAAAAACCTCCACCCGCACCCGCTGCGCCTTTGAAGTGGGCGCGTTCGACCAGGGCGCGCAGGTCACCTACCTCGGCCCAAGCGGCTCGCAGATTGGCCACAAAGAGTCGATGAAGGACACCGCGCGCGTGCTGGGCCGCATGTATGACGGCATCGAGTATCGCGGCTACGGCCAGGCCATCGTTGAGGAGCTGGGCGAATACGCGGGAGTGCCGGTGTGGAACGGCCTGACCGACGAGTTCCACCCCACGCAAATCCTTGCCGACCTGATGACTATGCTGGAGCACTCTCCGGGCAAAACCCTGCCGGAGCTGAGCTTTGCCTACCTCGGCGACGCGCGCAACAACATGGGTAATTCGCTGATGGTCGGCGCGGCCAAAATGGGGATGGATATCCGCCTTGTGGCGCCGAAATCCTTCTGGCCGGAGGCCGGGCTGGTTGAACAGTGCCGCGCCATCGCCAAAGAGACCGGCGCGCGCATCACCCTCACCGACGATGTGGAAGAAGGCGTGCAGGGCACCGATTTCCTCTACACCGACGTGTGGGTTTCCATGGGCGAGCCGAAGGAGGCGTGGGCCGAGCGCGTTAGCCTGATGAAGCCGTATCAGATTAATGCGGACGTGATGAAGGCCACCGGTAATCCGAACGTCAAGTTCATGCACTGCCTGCCGGCGTTCCACAACGAACATACCAAAGTGGGCCGCGAAATCGAGATGGCGTACGGCCTGAAGGGGCTGGAGGTGACGGAAGAGGTCTTTGAATCCCCGAACTCCATCGTCTTCGACGAAGCAGAGAACCGCATGCACACCATTAAAGCGGTCATGGTGGCGACACTCGGCGACTAATCACCGCCCGGCGCGCCGCGGGGTGCGCCGGGTTCAGGAGAACATCATGGGCAAGTTCAAATTTCCCTCCGCTTATACCATTCTCTTTTTTCTGATTGCCGTGGTTGCCGTGCTGACGTGGATTGTTCCGGCCGGGCAGTACCATATGGCGATGAACGAGGCGCTCGGCAAAGAAGTGCCGGTTGCTGGCACTTACGCGCACGTGGCAGCGCACCCGCAGGGGCTCGTCTCCGTGCTGATGGCGCCGATTGCCGGGCTGTACGATCCGGAGTCCGGCCAGGCCGGGGCGATCGACGTGGCGCTGTTTATTCTGATCATCGGGGGGTTCCTCGGGATCGTCACTAAAACCGGGGCGATAGACGCCGGGATCGAGCGCGTCACCACCCGACTGCGCGGCCGCGAAGAGTGGATGATCCCGATCCTGATGGCGCTGTTTGCCGCCGGCGGCACGATTTACGGCATGGCCGAAGAGTCGCTACCCTTCTATACCTTACTTGTGCCGGTGATGCTGGCAGCGCGGTTCGATCCGGTGGTTGCGGCTTCTACCGTGCTGCTCGGCGCGGGGATCGGCACGCTCGGATCCACCATCAACCCGTTCGCCACGGTGATCGCCGCCAACGCCGCCGGGATCCCCTTCACCAACGGCATCATGCTACGCATCGCGCTGCTGGTGATCGGCTGGATCATCTGCGTGGCGTGGGTAATGCGCTACGCCCGCAAGGTGCGCAAAGATCCGTCGCTGTCGATCGTGGCGGATAAGCAGGAAGAAAATCGCGCCCACTTTCTCGGTAACAAGGGCGAGCAGTCGCTGGAATTTACCCCGGTGCGCAAACTCATCCTGGTGATCTTCGCCCTCGCCTTCGCGGTGATGATCTACGGCGTGGCGGTGCTGGGCTGGTGGATGGCGGAGATTTCGGCGGTGTTCCTCGCCAGTGCCATTATTGTCGGGCTGATCGCCCGCATGAGCGAAGAGGAGCTGACCTCAACCTTTATCAACGGCGCGCGAGATTTGCTGGGCGTCGCGCTGATAATCGGCATCGCGCGCGGTATCGTAGTGATCATGGATAAGGGCATGATTACCCACACCATTTTGCACAGCGCCGAGGGAATGGTCACCGGATTGTCGACGGTGGCGTTCATCAACGTGATGTACTGGCTGGAAGTGGTGCTGTCGTTTCTTGTGCCTTCTTCGTCCGGCCTGGCCGTTCTGACGATGCCGATCATGGCGCCCCTTGCCGATTTCGCTAACGTCAACCGCGACCTGGTGGTTACGGCTTACCAGTCGGCGTCCGGCATCGTCAACCTGATCACTCCCACCTCTGCCGTCGTGATGGGCGGGCTGGCTATCGCCCGCGTGCCCTACGTGCGTTATCTGAAATGGGTCGCGCCGCTGCTGGGGATTTTAACGGTGGTGATTATGGTGGCGTTAAGCCTGGGCGCTTTGTTGTGATTTGCCGGATGGCGCTGCGCTTATCCGGCCTACGGATCGGTGCGGTGCCACCGGTTATTTCGGGAACTGATATGGGAACTATGATGGATTACGAAGAGTACTCTCCCAAAGAGCAACTACAGCTAACGGTCTGCCAGCGTCTGATCGCGGAAAAGAGCTATCTCTCCCAGGAAGAGATCCGCCGCGACTTACAGGAGCGTGGTTTTGAGACCATCAGCCAGTCCACCGTTTCACGTCTGCTCAAGTTGCTTGGTGTCATAAAAATTCGCAATGCCAAAGGGCTAAAGATTTATTCGCTGAATCCCCAGCTTCGCCCGGCCCCCGACGCGGCGCGTACGGTCTCTGAAATGGTGGTGAGCGTGGAGCACAACAGCGAATTTATCCTTATCCATACCGTCGCCGGATATGGCCGCGCGGTGGCGCGTATTCTGGATTATCACCAGTTACCGGAAATTTTAGGTGTAGTGGCCGGGAGCAGTATTGTCTGGGTCGCGCCCCGCGTAGTGAAGCGCACCGCGCTGGTGCATAAGCAAATTAATTATTTACTCAGAACGCATTAATATTCACAAAGAACCGTTTGCATTGAGTAAAGCGTGCATTAAATCGCTTGATCCCAAAAGCGAGCTGCGTATAATGCCCGACAATTTGCCGGGAGGAAGCATGGTCAAGCGTGTACGACATAACGTCTTACCGCGTCTGAAATCAGACGCTGGCCTGCCGTTTTTCTTCCCGTTGCTAAACCTATTCCCAGAGCCCCTCATTTGAGGGGCTTTTTTTTGCCCGGCGTCAGGAGATAAACATGAATCCGCTTTATCAAAAACACATCATTTCCATAAACGACCTCAGCCGCGAAGAGCTGGAACTGGTTCTGGAAACCGCGGCAAAACTGAAGGCCAATCCGCAACCGGAGCTGTTGAAGCACAAGGTGATTGCAAGCTGCTTCTTCGAAGCCTCGACCCGCACCCGCCTCTCCTTCGAAACCTCCATGCACCGTCTGGGCGCGAGCGTGGTGGGCTTCTCGGACAGCAGCAACACGTCGCTGGGCAAAAAAGGCGAGACCCTGGCGGATACCATTTCGGTTATCAGTACCTACGTTGACGCGATTGTGATGCGCCACCCGCAGGAGGGCGCGGCGCGTCTGGCGACCGAGTTTTCCGGCGGCATTCCGGTACTGAACGCCGGTGACGGCGCCAACCAGCATCCGACGCAGACCCTGCTGGATCTGTTCACCATTCAGGAGACGCAGGGCACGCTTGAGAACCTGAACATCGCCATGGTCGGCGACCTGAAATATGGCCGCACCGTCCACTCCCTGACCCAGGCGCTGGCGAAATTTAACGGCAACCGCTTCTTCTTTATCGCGCCGGACGCGCTGGCGATGCCGCAGTACATTCTCGACATGCTGGACGAGAAAGGCATCGCGTGGAGCCTGCACGCCAGTATCGAAGAGGTGATGGGCAACGTGGATATTCTCTACATGACCCGCGTGCAGAAAGAGCGTCTGGATCCGTCCGAGTACGCCAACGTGAAGGCGCAGTTCGTGCTGCGCGCCAGCGACCTTGAAGGCGCGCGTGACAATATGAAGGTGCTGCACCCGCTGCCGCGCATCGATGAGATCACCACAGACGTGGACAAAACGCCGCACGCCTGGTACTTCCAGCAGGCCGGAAACGGCATCTTCGCTCGCCAGGCGTTACTGGCACTGGTTCTGAATCGCGAATTAGCTCTGTAAGGGGAGACGACCATGACACACGATAACAAACTCCAGGTTGAAGCCATCAAGCGTGGCACCGTGATTGACCACATCCCTGCGCAGGTGGGCTTTAAGCTGCTGACGCTGTTCAAACTGACCGAAACCGACCAGCGCATCACCATCGGCCTGAACCTGCCGTCGGGTGAAATGGGCCGTAAAGACCTGATCAAAATCGAGAACACCTTCCTGACCGACGAGCAGGTTAACCAGCTGTCGCTGTACGCGCCGGACGCCACGGTTAACCGCATCGACGATTACGACGTGGTGGGCAAATCCCGCCCAAGCCTGCCGGATCGCATCGAAAGCGTGCTGGTCTGCCCGAACAGCAACTGCATCAGTCATGCTGAGCCGGTTTCCTCCAGTTTCGCAGTGAAAAAACGCGCCAATGACATCGCACTCAAATGCAAATACTGCGAAAAAGAGTTTTCTCATTATGTGGTGCTGGCCAACTAATTGAGGTTGGTAATGAAATCCCGGCTGTTATAATGGCCGGGAACATTCTTAACGCTGTAATTCTGGAGAAAAAATGAGCAAAGTACTCGCGACGGAAAATGCACCAGCGGCTATCGGCCCATACGTTCAGGGCGTTGATCTGGGCAGCATGATCATCACTTCTGGTCAGATCCCGGTGAACCCAAAAACCGGTGAAGTGCCAGCCGACGTAGCGGCGCAGGCGCGTCAGTCGCTGGAAAACGTGCAGGCGATCGTGGAATCTGCCGGTCTGAAAGTGGGCGATATCGTCAAAACCACTGTGTTCGTGAAAGATCTGAATGATTTCGCGACCGTTAACGCCACTTACGAAGCGTTCTTCACCGAGCACAACGCGACCTTCCCGGCTCGCTCTTGCGTGGAAGTGGCGCGTCTGCCAAAAGACGTGAAAATTGAAATTGAAGCGATTGCCGTACGTCGCTAATTCAATTCAATTAAGAAAGGGCAGCTTAGCTGTCCTTTTTATTTCGACTATTTTTACTCTCCATATAAAATGACAAATCGCACCGTCCATTATTAAGCTTCTCCACCCGGTAATATTCTCTAATAATGGATGAGTAATGAAACTTTCAAAAATTGCACTTGCCCTCGCGACAGTGACCGTTGCATCGTCGGCATTTGCTCACGGCTATATTGAATCTCCAGCCAGCCGCGCCTATATGTGTAAGCTTGGCCAAAATATTGATTGCGGCGCTGTACAGTATGAACCGCAGAGCGTGGAAAAAACTTCCGGTTTCCCGACCGGCGCTATGCCGCCGGACGGCCAGCTCGCCAGTGCAGGTATTTCCCAGTATTCTCAGCTGGATAAGCAAAGCCTGAATGCCTGGACCAAAAACCCGATAACAGCAGGCCCGCATGAGTTCGTCTGGCATCATACTGCACCGCATAAAACCACTAACTGGCGCTATTACATCACCAAACAAAATTGGGATCCAAATAAGCCGCTGACTCGCGATCAATTTGAATTAACTCCATTCTGTACGATCAACGGAAATAGTCAGGCACCAGCCGTAACAAAATCTATGACTTGCAATGTTCCTGCGCGTACGGGGTACCAGGTTATTTACGGCGTGTGGGAAATTGCGGACACCTCAAATAGCTTTTATCAGGCCATTGACGTTGATTTCGGGAATGGTGGCAACGTTACCCCGGATGAAACGCCTGCGATCGTTTCCGAATGGAGCAAAACCCTTAGCGGCCAGATTGCCGGTAATAACCTGAACGTGGGCGATAAGGTTATCGCACGCTTCTTCGACGCCAACGGTGAAGTGACCGCCATGCGTACCGAAATGACCATCGGCTCTGCTGAACAAGGCGACGCTAACCAGTGGTCTTACGATCTGGCGCAAAAGATCAACACCGCTCAGAGCGATGTCCGCGTCGGTGTGAAAGATGAAGCCGGTGACATCAGCCCGGTTCACGGCGCCAACAGCGTATTCGTGAAAGACGGCAGCACGCTGAAATCCGTTGCCATCTCCTATGAAGAGCAAAAAGCGCAGGTGAGCGAGACCATCGCCGTTTCCGATCTGCAATACAGCAAAATCGAACATGGCAACGCGACCGTCACCTTCCACGTCAACACGCAGGGTGACGTTAATTTTGAAGCGCACGTGATGAACCACCACGGTGCGGAAAAAGGTTACCTGAAGCAGGACATGAACAACGTCAATCAGGACGTGACCATGACGCTGACTGACGTGACGGCGGGACACCATATGCTGAAATACTACGCGACCAATAAAGACGGCACGATGTTCGCCCAGGACGTGCTGAACCTGATGCTGGAAAGCGATGCGGCTGCGGACAGCACCGGCCACCACGACTTTACCTTCCCGGAGAATATCGCCTCGTACAAAGCAGGCACCGTGGTACTACAGCCAAAAGACGGTAAGACCTACGAATGTAAGCCTTTCCCGTACAGCGGCTACTGCGTGCAGTACAGCCCAACCGCAAACCAGTTTGAGCCTGGCGTTGGCGCGCACTGGAAAGAGGCGTGGGTGTTGAAGAACTGAGTGGAAAAACCTTACCCCTCACCCTAACCCTCTCCCCAAAGGGGAGAGGGTACCGATAGTGCCCCTCGCCCCTATGGGGAGAGGGGTTGGGGTGAGGGGTATTTTTTTCTACTGATTCTGCGTCGCACGCAGCAGCGTTTCCAGCGGGTACACCGCCGCAATCACCACTTCGTCCTGGATTTTCGCCGCGTTATCCAGTTCGCTCTGGATCGACGCGATCTCTTTATCATCCAGCGTTCCCTGACGTGCCACCAGATCCGTCAGCCGCAGGCCAATCGAGGCCAGCTTGTCCACCTCCTGAATTACCGGTTTGATGGCCTTCAACTGATAGCTGTTTTCGCTCAAGGCCAGCACGTCGCTGGTGTTGTTCTGCCAGCGGTTAAAGACGTGGCGCAGCGCGTCGGCGCTCTCCGTGTCTTCCGCATCGCTCACCAGACGGTCAGCCCATTTATTCATCTGACGCACGGTCGCACTTTCCGCGTTTAGCGCGTCAGCGAGCCGGTTGAGCGGCTCAAACTGATGATAGTTTCCAGCCTGGAACTTAAGATGCTGACGGGTGTAATACTGCGCCGGTTCAAGCGCCTGGGCGAGGATTTGCAGCGGCAAGGTATCCGCATTGTTAGCGAGGCGCGTGAACTGTACCTGCTGCTGGGTATGCTGCTGTAGCCCAACCGATACCGTGGACCAGCTGTCCATCGCCTGGAGCCGGGTATACATGTTGTCGATGTCGTTGACGTCCTTCGCCGACCAAAGCCGCTCCGCCACCGCAAAGGCGCGCGGCCACAGACGGATATCCAGTACTGGCGCGACTACGTTTTCCGCCCACAGCGCGGCTTCACCGCCGAGCAGATTGGCCTCGTTCGCCGGGTCCGGCACCACCGGCGGAACGCCTTTCGGCACCTCGTCCAGACGCGTGCCGCTAATCGGGTAGCGGGCGTTACCCACCAGGAAATAGCCGCTGAGCTTATCGTTCTCAACAGAAACGACCGGACGCGTTTCACCCATCCAGGTATCAACGGTAAACGTTACCTGATTGTCGTCCCGCCACTGAATGTTATCCACCGCCCGACGCGATTTCCCGGCAAAATCAATGAATCCGCGCCAGCCAGCATCGCCTTTCACCAGCGTAAAGCTGCCTTCCACCGGCTTGCCTTTCAGACGCGGCATGGAGAAAGCCCAGCTCTGGACGCTGTCGGTGTCTGCTATCACATCCACGCCGTTCAACCCCTGCGGCACAATTTCATTGCGGTAGTGGTAGGCGGTGGATTGCGGCTGATCGAGGTAGAAACCGGTAGAGAGAATGCCCTTATAGCCGTTCTGCGCCACCTGCCCCAGCGCGTCCTGTCCCTGCCAGGACTGGATCAGAATGCTTTTCGGCAGATCGGGATGGTAGATCTCATCCCAGCCAACCATCTGCCGGTGGTGCTTCTCAAGGATCGTCTCCAGCTTGCGGTTGAAATACGCCTGCAACGCATGGCTGTCCGCCAGTTTGTTGTCGCGCATGAATCTCTGGATCGCAGCGTTCGCTTTCCACTGGCTGTCGTCAACCTCATCGCCGCCAATATGCAGATACGGATCCGGGAAGATCGCCGCCAGTTCGCTGACCATCGCGTCGGCAAAGGTATAGGTCGCCTCTTTGGTGGGATCCAGCACTGGCTTAAGCACGCCCCAGTGGCGCTCCATGGCGTACGGCCCCGGCGCGCTCATCAGCTCCGGGTAGGCGACGGCAATCGCCGAGGCGTGGCCCGGCATATCAATTTCCGGCACCACGCGTATGCCGCGCTCGGCAGCGTAACGCACAATCTCGCGCATCTGCTCCGGGGTGTAGAACAGCCCATCGCTGGCAAGCTGGGTTAATTTTGGATAACGCTTCGAGGTAAAGCGCCAGCCCTGATCGTCCGTCAAATGCCAGTGCAGGACGTTGAGCTTAGCCGCGGCCATGCCGTCGATCTGGCGTTTGATATCGGGTAACGGGATGAAATGGCGCGCTGAATCGAGCAGCAGCCCGCGCCACGGGAAGCGCGGCGAATCTTCAATGCTAACCCACGGAATCGAGGTGTTTTCGGCACCGTTCTGCATCAGCTGGAGCAAGGTTTCCATGGCGCGCAGCGCGCCGAAGCGGGTGTTGGCGGAGATATTTACGCCGTTGGCGTCCACCGTGAGTTTATAGCTCTCATCGCTGTCCGGCAGCGGCTGCGGCTTCACTTTTTTAGCGATGGAAATACGGATGGTTGGCTTGTCAGGTTTTTCGGCCTGCGGCTGTAGCGTCCAGCCGGTTTGCAGGGCGATGCGCTGGCGCAGGCGGTTGACCGCATCCCCCAGATCGTCGCCGCTGACGCTCACGGTGAGTTGATTGTTAAGCACCAGCGCACCCTGCGTGGTCGGGCGTTCAACCTTCGCAGGCCAGGGCATTAAGGGAAGGTCGCCTGCCGGGGCGGCAAAGGCGGAGGCGCCGAGCATAAGCCCGGCGGTTAAGAGACTGTACCGTAACATGAATGTTCCTTATCAGACGGGCCAAATAAAGGCAAAACATTCTGTTAACATGCGCTCAAATTGTCGTCAAGCGAATGCGCCGACGGAGATCACAGGTTGTTGAATTTGGGAGGAAAGCCAGCTGCCCGGTGGCGGCTTCGCCTTACCCGGCCTACGTTCGGATCGTAGACCCGGTAAGCGCAGCGCCACCGGGCTTGCCGTTACTGCCATCCATACCGACGGCTATAGAACCCTTTGACCATCTGCGTCAGCACCATGTAACCCGCGAGGATCGCCACCAGCCACGGGAAGTAGCTCAGCGGCAGCGCCTGAAGTTGCAGGTAACTTGCAAGCGGCGAGAACGGCAGCGCGATCCCGAGCGCCATCACAATGCCCGTCATCACGATCAGCGGCCATGCGGCACGGCTCTGGATAAACGGAATGCGGCGGGTGCGGATCATATGCACAATCAGGGTCTGGGACAGCAGCCCCACCACGAACCAGCCGGACTGGAACAGCGTCTGGTGTTCCGGGGTATTGGCGTGGAACACAAACCACATCAGGCAGAAGGTCAGAATGTCAAAGATGGAGCTGATCGGCCCAAAGAACAGCATAAAGCGCCCCAGATCGGCGGGGTTCCAGCGCTGCGGCTTCTGGATCTGCTCGTCGTCCACGTTATCAAACGGGATGGCGACCTGAGAGACATCGTACATCAGGTTCTGGATCAGCAGGTGCAGCGGCAGCATCGGCAGGAACGGCAGGAAGGCGCTCGCCACCAGCACGCTGAAGACGTTACCGAAGTTGGAGCTGGCGGTCATTTTGATGTATTTGAGCATATTGGCGAAGGTGCGACGCCCTTCGATGACGCCCTCCTCCAGCACCATCAGGCTCTTTTCCAGCAGAATGATATCTGCCGCCTCGCGGGCGATATCCACCGCGCCGTCCACGGAGATACCGATATCCGCCGCACGCAGGGCTGGCGCATCGTTGATGCCGTCGCCCATAAAGCCCACCACGTGCCCTTCACGACGCAGCAGAGTGACGATGCGTTCTTTATGCATCGGCGTCAGGCGGGCAAACAGCGTGGTGCGCAGGGCAAGCTCGGCCAGCTCATCGTCGGACAGGTGCTCAATGTCGCTCCCCACCACGACGTCGCCCGCGTCCAGGCCCACTTCGTGGCACACTTTGGCCGCCACCAGCTCGCTGTCGCCGGTCAGGATTTTGACGGTGATCCCGCTCGCTTTCAGTGCTTTCAGCGCCGGCGCGGTGGTCTCTTTCGGCGGATCGAGGAATGCGATGTAACCCTCGAGGATCAAATCGGATTCATCGATACGCTGGTAGTCCCCTTCCCGCGCGGGCAGGAACTTGCTTGCTACCGCCACCACGCGCAGCCCCTGACGGTTCAGGTTATCGGTGACGCGTTTGATGCGGCGCAGCATGGTCTCATCCAGCGGCACGATCTCGCCGTTATGACGCACCTGCGTGGAAACATTCAGGATCTCCTGCAATGCCCCTTTGCAGATCAGCTGATGTACGTCCGGCTGCTCGCTGACCACCACCGACATGCGGCGCCGTTCAAAGTCGAACGGAATTTCGTCCACCTTCTGCCAGCGGCCGGAGAGCATGCGGGCAGACTCTTCATCCACACCTTCCAGCACCGCCACGTCGAGCAGGTTTTTCAGCCCTGTCTGGTAGTGACTGTTCAGCCACGCGCTGTACAGCACCCGTTCGCTGGTCTTTCCGGCGATATCGGTGTGGTTCTCCAGCACGATTTTGTCCTGGGTCAGGGTGCCGGTTTTATCGGTGCAAAGAATATCCATCGCGCCAAAGTTCTGGATGGCATCGAGGTGTTTGACGATCACCTTTTGTTTAGAGAGTTTGACCGCCCCGCGCGCCAGCGTGGAGGTGACAATCATCGGCAGCATTTCCGGCGTTAAGCCGACAGCCACGGAGAGGGCGAACAGCGCCGCTTCCCACCAGTCACCTTTGGTGTAGCCGTTGATCAGCAGGACAATCGGCGTCATGACCATCATAAAGCGGATCAGCAGCATGCTGACGCGGCCAATGCCTTTCTGGAATGCGTTCGGCTCGCTCTCCTGCTCGCTGACGCGTCCGGCAAGCTGCCCAAACCAGGTGTTGCCGCCGGTAGCGGTGACAATGGCCTGCGCCGTGCCGCTGACCACCGTGGTGCCCATAAAGCACAGGGTGTCGCATTCCAGCGGGTTCATCTGCTGCGGATCGCGGGTCCTCGCCACCTTCTCTACGGGCAGGGATTCACCGGTGAGTGACGCCTGCGCGACGAACAGATCCCGCGCCTGGATGATGCGTAAATCCGCCGGGATCATGTCCCCCGCCGCCAGCTTCACCAGATCGCCCGGCACCAGCTGGTCAATGGGCAGTTCAATCCAGGCGTTTTCGCCGAGGTCGTTAATCACACGCGACACGGTGGCAGTATTGCTGACCATCGCTTTCAGCGCATCCGCCGCTTTGGTGGAGCGCGCTTCCTGAATAAAGTTAAGCAGCGTGGAGATCCCCACCATCAGGGCAATTACGCCTGCGGCAAACAGATCTTCAGTGGCGTAAGAGATAATCCCGAGCACCGTCAGCAGCAGGTTGAACGGATTGCGGTAGCAGAGCCACAGGTGGACCCACCATGGAGAGGGTTTTTGCGCCGGGATCTGGTTATCGCCATGTTCCTCGCGGATTTTTGACACTTCTTGCGCGTTCAGCCCTTCCGGGTGGCCGCCAAAGGCACGCCAGACTTCGTTTTCATCCATCGCCGCCACGTTCAGGCAGCGCTCGGTCAGGGAAGCGGGGATTTCCGCGCCCGCCAGGGTGTTGGCATTTGGCAGCGGATCGCGCGCAATCAGGCGATGTGGCAGGTGGCGGCTCAGCTGCGCGAACAGCTGCCGGGTGATATTTTTCAGCATAGTCATTCCCCCGCATCCGCAAAGGCGGACGCAGTTTTCCCGCAGGCGTGGCAGAGCCGTACCTGTCAGGCACTTAATTTATCAAGCAGGAACGTATGAACGTTGCTGCCTCACGCCGGTGAGACAGCAAAAGGCTGGCTTACCGGAAAGAAGGTTTTCTCCTGGTCAGGAGAGGTGTGGGATCGGGATCCATGTGGCCTCCGGTAAGTTAAAAATGGGATGTCGTCGCGCAGTATAAGGATTTAACCATACCTTTTGTGACTATTCGGGCGGTATGATACCCCCTCGTAAATAAACCGCACGTAAACCAGACTTTGCCCATAGCGAATTCGCAGGATAGCATTAGGCTCAATTGATTATTTTATCGTTGTTACAGGGAATACAGCATGCAGAACCGCCTTACGATTAAAGACATCGCGCGTTTAAGCGGCGTGGGGAAATCGACCGTCTCACGCGTGCTTAACAACGAAAGCGGTGTCAGCGAGCGCACACGCGAGCGCGTCGAGGCGGTGATGAATCAGCACGGTTTTTCCCCTTCCCGCTCCGCGCGCGCCATGCGCGGGCAGAGCGATAAAGTGGTCGCCATTATTGTCTCGCGTCTGGATTCCCTCTCCGAAAACCTCGCCGTACAGACGATGCTGCCCGCGTTCTACGAGCAGGGCTACGATCCGATCATGATGGAGAGTAAGTTTTCCGCGCAAATGGTGGAGGAGCATCTCGGTATGCTTCAGCGCCGCAACATTGATGGCGTAGTGCTGTTCGGGTTTACCGGCCTTAAAGAGGACATGCTTAAACCCTGGCAGCCGTCTCTGGTGCTGCTGGCGCGCGACGCCAGCGGGTTTGCCTCTGTCTGTTACGATGACGAAGGGGCAATCGTTATCCTGATGCAGCGCCTGTATGAACAGGGCCATCGGCATATCAGCTATCTCGGCGTGCCGCATGCCGACATCACCACCGGCAAGCGTCGCCATGAAGCGTACCTGGCGTTTTGTAAAAAAAACAATCTCCCCGCCGTGGCCGCGCTGCCTGGACTGGGTATGAAACAGGGATATGAGCAGGTCGCCAGCGTGCTGACTGCACAAACCACCGCCCTGGTGTGCGCCACGGATACCCTTGCATTGGGTGCGAGCAAATATTTGCAGGAACAACGCATCGGGGAGTTGCAGTTAGCGAGCGTGGGAAGCACGCCGCTGATGAAGTTCTTACACCCGGAGATTATCAGCGTTGACCCGGGTTATGCCGAGTCTGGCCGGCAGGCTGCCGCGCAGCTGATCGAGCAAATTACCGGGCGTACCGAGCCCCGTCAGATCGTTATTCCAGCCCGCCTCTCATAATTTTTTTGAATGGATTATTGTGATCTTCGCCCGATTTCGGGAACGTTCCCATTTTCGCCGTCACGTTGAAGGAGTAGGCTTGCGCACAGGTCATAACCCCTTTCACCATCTGTCATGAGGTTTCATGATGAGTAAAGTCAAACAAGCCGATATAGATCAGCTGATCGTCCTGGTCGGCGGACGCGAGAACATCGCCACCGTCAGCCATTGCATTACCCGCCTGCGCTTCGTGCTGAACGATCCGGCCAAAGCCAATCCGAAAGCCATTGAAGAGTTGAAAATGGTTAAAGGCTGCTTCACCAACGCCGGGCAGTTCCAGGTGGTGATTGGTACCGAAGTGGGCGATTATTATCAGGCTCTGCTGGCGACTACCGGGCACTCTTCCGCCGATAAAGAGCAGGCGAAGAAGGCAGCGCGCCAGAATATGAAATGGCATGAGCAGCTGATTTCCCATTTTGCGGAGATCTTCTTCCCACTGCTGCCGGCGCTGATCAGCGGGGGCTTAATTCTGGGCTTCCGTAACGTCATCGGCGATGTGCCAATGAGCGACGGCAAAACCCTGGCGCAGATGTACCCGGCGCTGCAAAGCATCTATGACTTCCTGTGGCTGATTGGCGAAGCCATCTTCTTCTATCTGCCGGTCGGGATCTGCTGGTCAGCGGTGCGCAAGATGGGCGGAACGCCCATTCTCGGAATCGTACTCGGCGTGACGCTGGTCTCTCCGCAGTTAATGAACGCTTACTTACTTGGTCAGCAAACGCCAGAGGTGTGGAACTTCGGCCTGTTTACCATCGCCAAAGTGGGCTACCAGGCGCAGGTTATCCCGGCATTGCTGGCGGGTCTGGCGCTGGGCTTTATTGAGACGCGTCTGAAGCGCATCGTGCCGGACTATCTCTATCTGGTGGTGGTCCCGGTCTGCTCGCTGATCCTGGCGGTGTTCCTGGCGCATGCCTTTATCGGTCCGTTTGGCCGCATGATTGGCGACGGCGTGGCCTTCGCGGTCCGTCACCTGATGACCGGCAGCTTCGCACCGATTGGCGCCGCACTGTTCGGCTTCCTGTACGCTCCGCTGGTGATCACCGGCGTGCACCAGACCACGCTGGCGATCGATATGCAGATGATCCAGAGCCTCGGCGGCACGCCGGTCTGGCCGATTATCGCCCTGTCTAACATTGCGCAGGCCTCCGCTGTAACCGGCATTATCATCGTCAGCCGTAAGCACAACGAGCGTGAGATCTCCGTTCCGGCGGCCATCTCCGCCTACCTCGGCGTCACTGAACCGGCGATGTACGGTATCAACCTGAAATATCGCTTCCCGATGCTCTGCGCGATGATCGGCTCCGGTCTGGCGGGCTTGCTGTGCGGCCTGAACGGCGTAATGGCAAACGGGATTGGCGTCGGCGGCCTGCCGGGTATCCTCTCCATTCAGCCTTCATTCTGGCAGGTATTTGCGCTGGCGATGGCGGTGGCGATTATCATCCCAATGGCGCTGACTACCGTGGTTTACCAGCGTAAGTTCCGTCAGGGCACGTTGCAGATTGTTTAATTCCCTTTTTCGGGGCGCAGTTGCGCCCCTTCGCATTTGCAGGAACGTACTATGAATACCCTTCCTCACTGGTGGCAGAACGGCGTTATCTATCAGATTTACCCAAAGAGTTTTCAGGATACCACCGGCAGCGGCACCGGCGATCTGCGCGGCGTAACGCAGCGCCTTGACTACCTGAAAACCCTTGGCATTGACGCCATCTGGCTGACGCCGTTTTATATCTCGCCGCAGGTGGATAACGGTTACGACGTGGCGAACTACACTGCCATCGACCCGACCTACGGCACGCTGGACGACTTTGACGAGCTGGTTGCCCGGGCGCATGAACGTGGCATCCGCATTGTGCTGGATATGGTCTTTAACCACACGTCCACGCAGCACGCCTGGTTCCGTGAGTCGCTGGATAAAGCGAGTCCGTACCGTGAGTTCTATATCTGGCGCGACGGTACGCCGGACGCGCTTCCCAACAACTGGCGCTCCAAGTTTGGCGGCAACGCCTGGCGCTGGCATGCCGAAAGCGAGCAGTATTATCTGCATCTGTTCGCGCCGGAGCAGGCGGATCTCAACTGGGAAAACCCGGCGGTGCGCGCCGAGCTGAAAAAAGTGTGCGAGTTTTGGGCCGATCGCGGCGTGGACGGCTTGCGTCTGGACGTCATTAACCTGATTTCAAAAGATCAGGATTTCCCGGACGACACCATCGGCGACGGTCGCCGTTTCTACACTGACGGGCCGCGCATCCACGAATATCTCCAGGAGATGAGCCGGGATGTCTTTACGCCGCGCAACCTGATGACGGTGGGCGAGATGTCCTCCACCTCGCTGGAGAACTGTCAGCAGTATGCGTCGCTCGACGGGCGCGAGCTGTCGATGACCTTTAACTTCCATCATCTGAAGGTCGACTACCCCGGCGGCGAAAAGTGGACGCTTGCGAAGCCGGATTTTGTGGCGCTGAAAACCCTTTTCCGCCACTGGCAGCAGGGGATGCACAACAAAGCCTGGAACGCGCTGTTCTGGTGTAACCATGACCAGCCGCGCATCGTGTCACGCTTTGGTGACGAAGGGGAACACCGCGTGGCGGCGGCGAAAATGCTCGGCATGGTGCTGCACGGGATGCAGGGCACGCCGTATATCTATCAGGGTGAAGAGCTGGGCATGACCAACCCGCATTTCAGCCGTATCACCGACTACCGCGACGTAGAAAGCCTGAATATGTTCGCCGAACAGCGGGCGAACGGCCGCGATACGGATGAACTGCTGGCGATTCTGGCGAGTAAGTCACGTGATAATGGGCGCACGCCGATGCAGTGGGACGCCTCGCACAATGCGGGCTTTACCGGGGGCGAACCGTGGATTGGTGTCTGCGAAAACTACGAAACCGTGAACGCCCGCGCGGCGCTGGACGACCCCGATTCGGTGTTTTACACCTATCAGTCGCTGATTCGCCTGCGCAAAACCCTGCCGGTGCTGACGTGGGGGGATTATGAGGATCTCCTGCCTGACCACCCTTCCCTGTGGTGCTATCGCCGTCAGTGGCAGGGGCAAACGCTGATGGTGGTGGCGAACCTGAGCCACGAGCGCCAGCAGTGGCAGCCCGCCCCCGCAGAGCGAGCATGGCAGGTGGCACTCAGCAACTATGAAGAGGTTCCCTTCCGACCCGATACGTTGCTATTGCGCCCGTTTGAAGCTATCTGGTGGGTACAGGAATAAACCTCAGGAGATACAGCATGCTGTATCTCTTTTTTTATGTTTAGCGATACGCTAAATGTACGACGATAACTTTTACAATATGGCGCACTCAAAATAAAAATAGCCTGCCAATTAAATAACCTCGGCAGGATATTATGAAAAAGACAATTATTAAAGCAACGTGTATTAGCGTATTATTATTGAGCACGCAGGGATGGTGCGGAAATACGTCCGTCGATCTTCGCTTTGGTCATAATACACGCTCAGATGTAAATGATTCACGTATTAAGGTCATGCATCAGGCGAATAACGGTTTTTACTTTTCCGTTGAAGCCGCACAAAACCATAACGATACGTTTTTTGGTGATACCGACAGATATAATCCCGACGACAAAGGGCTAACGGAAGCGGCACAGGAAATCGAAACGCGCTGGCGTTTTGATCTGGGAAATGGGTTCGCCGTTGCGCCAGGGATGGTAATCGTCTTCACCACCAGCAATACGCATTACCGCCCTTTTATTCAGGGCTGGAAAGCATTCGATAACGGTCTGAATCTCTCCGCCCGCTACCGCTATAACACCGTCAATGACGCGCACAGCGATAAAGAACTCGACGGCAGCGGTTATACCCGCCGCCAGTCACACCAGTTCGACATTTGGTTCGCGTATAACATCGGCAAATTCGGTATGTCCTACAACCCGCGCTTCCGCTGGCAGGATAACGTCGATCAGGGAACCGGGGATGACACCTACTGGGAGCATACCGTCGCATTCAACTACAAGCTCGACGACGGCTGGACGCCTTACGTCGAGCTTGTATCGCTGGATAAAACCTATATCAACGATGACGGCAACCATGAAAATGATTATGCCGTACGTCTGGGAATAGTTAAGCAGCTCTGACGGCCTGACTACACCGTATCGTGCTGTAGCAGCCTGCAGCCGATACGGTCCACGGCACTCAACAGTTCAAGCTGACCTTCCCGCTGATACAAAGACACTGCGTTAATGTCGATTGGTAACGGCCAGCATAGCGTTGAGATCGACACCAATGTCGACCCCTGACGGGTAATCGCAATAATCTTCAACCCTTTGCGCAGCGCGTTACGCGCCATTTCAATCAGCGACTGCGTCTCCCCGGATTTACTGATCAACACCAGCGTCCCCTTCGATACCCGCGTCAGCTGGTGCATGTCATTCAAAATAAGGTGCGGCAGGCTCGCCAGCGACAAAAAGCGCGACAGGTAGTTGAGGCTGGTGAGCGAGGCTCCCCGTGCGTACAGATAGATATGGCTGGAATGCGTAAGCAACCTGGCAATTTCTGTCACAATATCATCCGCCTGTGACCCCATGTCGGGGGCGGCAGGTGCAGGCGTAAAATGGTCGCGTAAAAAACGGTACCGAAGCTCGGTATAGCTTTTATAGCCCATTTTTTTACATACACGATTAACGGATGTTGTCGTGGTAAAGGTGTCACGGGCAATCTCTTTTGCCGATATATTAGAAATATTATATGCATGATGCTGAATGTATTCAAATATCAAACGCTCACTTCCCTGGAATGAATTCATCTATTACGCCCCGTTTAATCCCAACATGATATTAACACAACAGAGAAATAGTCTCTGGAAGGCGCTTCACACATTGCATTTACGCGTATCACGATACGTAATTAGTATTAGCAAACATTAAAAACTGTTTTAGGTTCTCTTTATACTTCCCCTGTTTTCACATTCAGGGAATTATGACAATGACGAAACAAAAAGTTGTCGCGGTAACAGCCTGTCCAACAGGCATCGCACACACCTTTATGGCGGCAAATAAAATTATTGCATGGGCTAACGAGCACAATATTGAGGTAAAGGTCGAAACGCAGGGCAGCGATGGCGTTCAAAACCGCTTAACAAAACAGGATATCGCCTCCGCCACGGCCATTATTCTGGCAACTGACGTTCCCATTCAGGATGCCGAGCGTTTTGAAAACCTTCCTCACCTTCAAACCCGCACACAAGAGCTGATCAAACATACCGATCGCTATCTGCGTCGGGCGCTGGCCATGGAAAAAAACGTCACCACTGTCGCACAAGAAGACGATCTCCAGCGTTCGGCTTACCAGATTTTTATTGGCCATATTATGGCGGCCATCAGCTATATGCTGCCGGTCGTGGTGATGGGCGGGCTGATGATGGCGACGGCCAAAATTACCGGGCAGTTTATTAACATCGAACATTCGCCGTTCAGCGTGCTGGATAAAGTGGGCTTTATGACCATTAAGTTCATGTATCCCGTTTTTGCGATGTATCTGGCGTTTTCCATTGCTGGTAAACCCGCGCTTATCCCCGGGCTTATCGGCGGCATCATGTCAGACGAAGTCTATAAGCGCTTCTTTGATATCGAAGGCTTTATGCCATCCGGCTTTTTTGGTGCCATTGGTATCGGCTTTTTTGTGGGCTATCTGGTGCGCTGGCTCAATGATTCGATTCACGTCCATCAGCAGCTCACCACCATTAAAACCATGCTTGTCGTCCCACTCATCACCGGCATTACGCTGGTGATGGTCATGGAATATTTGATCAACCCGATTTTTGGCTCGCTTAACCAGCTGATGGTGGTCTTTTTTACCTCGGCAGGTGACACAGGACGCGGGTTCTATTCCGCGATGATCGCCGCAGGTACCGCGTTCGACCTGGGCGGTCCGGTCAACAAGGCGGCAGGCTCGGTCGCGCTCGGCCTGAATGGCATGAGCGAGACGTTTGATTTAACCGCCCGTGAACTCTCCATCGTGATCCCCTCCATCGGCGTCGGCTTTGCTGCGTTCCTCAACGGTCGCTTTGGATTACCGGATGTCTTTAGCCAGGAGGAGAAAACCGTCGGTAGCACCTCGTTGTTGCTGGGCGTGATTGGGATCTCCGAAGGCGCGATCCCGTTCATCCTGAAAAACCCACGTCTTATCCCGGTGTTCATGACCGGTGCCGTCGCCGGCGCGCTGGTCGCTATTACCCTTGGCGTGAAGCAGACGCTGCCTCTGCCAGCCGTCTGGGGCTGGCCGCTGGCGACTAATGTAGCGGGCTACCTGGCGAGCGTCGTTATTGGCGCATTGATTTGCGCTCTGGGCGTGCTCTATGTCAGCCCAAAGAACGCCAGATAAGGGGAAGGTCATGAATCAGATCCACGTCATTGCCCATACGCACTGGGATCAGGAGTGGTATTTCACCCGCCAGGACAGCATGGTGCTGGCGTCATATAACTTTGCGGACGTCATCGACACGCTGGAGCAGGACCCCGCTTACACCTGCTATCACCTTGACGGACAGATGGCGGGAGTGGAGGATTTTCTCGTCATCAATCCCGATTATCGCGCCAGGCTGGAAAAACTGGTCAGAGGAAAAAGGATCTTTGTAGGGCCGTGGTATACCCAGACGGACACCTACAACGTGCATGGCGAATCCATTATTCGCAATCTCAAGTACGGCATCTTCGCCGCCCGTAAGCTGGGGCACGCCATGCAGGTCGGGTATCTTCCGGACACCTTCGGCCACAATGCGCAAATGCCCACGATTTTGCAGGGCTGCAATATCGACAACATCGTCTTCTGGCGCGGCATCGATCACGACAGACAGGCGAAAAGCAGCCAGTTCCTGTGGCGGGCGCCGTCAGGTGCGACCGTTATCGCCTGCGCGATGGCATTCGGTTACGGCGCGGCTAAAAACATCTCCTCTGACGCGAGCCATTTGCAGGGAAAAATCTTCCCGATGGTCAATCTCCTGCGCTCGCGGGCCGAAATAAATGACCTGCTGCTGCCCTGCGGCGGCGATCAGGTCAGTATCGACCCGGCGCTGCCGAAAATTCTACAGATCGCCAGCGCACGCTCCCCCAATGAAGACCGGTACGTTATCAGTTCGCTGGAGCGCTACGTCGACATTCTGCGCGCGCAGCGTGAACAGTTTGAACGCTGGGAAGGAGAGCTGAAATCGCCGCGCTATACCCGCATCCATAAAACGATCGGCTCCGTGCGCTACGACATCAAAAAGAAAAATGATGATGTTGAGCAGTTCATCCTGCGGCGGCTGGAGCCGACAATCGCCATGGCGCGTCATCAGGGGCTGCCGGTGAACCTCTCAGTGGTCGATTCCCTCTGGAAAAAGTTGTTGCGAAACCATGCCCACGATTCAATTGGCGGCTGCAATAGCGATGCCACCAACCGCGATATTCTGCATCGGCTGGAGCAAACCGAACAGCTGTGCCACAGCCTGTGGAACCTGGTGGTGAAAACCCTGGCCGCCGCCTGCGCTCAGGAAGGCGACCTGCTGATTTTTAACCCGCTGGCTACCCCAACGCAGCGCGTGGTGATAACCACCCTGTATAGCCGGGCTGATAATATCGCCCTGACGTATCAGGGGCTGCCCATCCCGTTCGACGTCCTGAAAAGGGATATTCTGCCCGGCGGAACGGCGATCTCCCTTACCGCCGAGGGCGAGTGCGAAACGCCCATTTCCCCTTATTACCGCTGGCACGTAGCGGTAAAGACACCGGTTCTGCCGCCGATCGGCTATCTCACCGTTAACGTTGTAGATGACCGTGCGCCTTTTCAGGAGCCTGAAAAGATAAAGGGCAGCGAGATTGAGAACGCGCATTATCGACTGTCGCTGGACGCCGGAACGCTTACCCTGGAAGACAAACGCAGCGGCAGACGCATCCCCTCTTTCTTTACTCTCGAAGACTGTGCTGATGCGGGCGACAGCTACGATTTTTCGCCGCTTGCGAGCGACACACCGACGCGCTGTTCGCATTTTACGCTCGTCGACGGCGTGAAAACGAAGCTTGTCGAAAAGCTAACCGTCGAGGCCACAATGCTTCTTCCGCAGGATCTCGCCAGCCGTCAGGAAACGGCACGAACGCCGTTATCCATTCGTCTGGTCTGTGAATTACGCCATGACGATCCGAACCTGTATGTCGAGGCTTCGCTGGAAAACAGCCACTGCGATCACCGGCTACGTTTACTGATCGGCAGCGATATTCACACCCGTCACGCTATCGCCTCACTGCCCTTCGCAATCATCCAGCGCGAAACGGGATATGACGGTGAAAAATGGCAAGAACGCTATCGTGAGAAGCCCGTGGATATCGAAACCAGCGAGGGCATTATCGCTGTTACGGAACCGGGTAAAGCGCTGGTTGTGACTAGCCGTGGCATGAAAGAATTTCAGATTATCGGCAGCGAACCAGCAGCTATTGCCCTGACGATGTTTAAATCGACGGGCGTGCTCGGACGCAGCGATCTCGAGTGGCGACCGGGTCGGGCCTCCGGCATCAATAATACGGTGGTTGAGACTCCTGATGCCCAGTTGCTGAAACCGTTGCACTTTTCATTCACCGTCGCGCTGGCCGACAACGCCGACCACCTCACGCTGCGCCAGCTGGAAAATCAGGCGGCTGGACAGCCTTTTTCCTATCAACCGCAAGCGTTACACACGCTCGATAGCCGTCTTGAGCGCTTTGCGTTGCGTCTGCCCGAACGCAGGCTTCCGGCAGAATTCTCGCTACTGACCTTGCCAGAGCCGCTCATCCTTTCCGCACTGCCCCATGCGCAGCAGTTGCATGGCACCGTCTTACGCGTATTTAACGCCGGGACACAGCCGGTTCCCGTTCCGACAAGTCTGGCGGGGCTTCGTCAGATCAACTATCTGGAAGAGCCCGTGCAACCGGTAACAGCGATCTCACCTTCCGCAACCTGCGATTTTTTGATTGAGGCTTAATATGAACTTGCTGGCATTGACGCATCCCGATCGGGTGTTTATCAACCCGCCCCAACGTACGCCTGAAGCATTGATCCGCTGGCTCACCGAGCCGCTCGCCAGGCAGAATATCATCAACGATCGAGAGGCATTTATCGAAAGCGTTTTACAACGCGAAAGTGAAGGTCCTACCGCGCTGGGTGAAGCACTCGCCGTCCCGCACGGTAAAACCGAGGCGGTTCTACAGGCAGCATTTTGTCTGGCGCTCTTTGACGATCCGATATGCTGGCCGGGGCTGGAAGGTGATGAAGAGGTGAGAATGGTTTTCCTGCTCGCCATTCCGCCAGCGGAAGCAGGCAGTACGCATATGCAACTGCTGACGACGCTGACCAGCAGACTAACGGATGAGCGGGTGCGTGAGCAGCTTCTGGCGGCGCGCACCCGGGAAGAGGCATTGTCCGTCCTGAATGCTGAAGAACCGCCAGTACAGGACGATGGCCCCGATCGCTCCTTTCTCATCCCCATGGTGCTGGGCAGTATTGCTACCGCAGCCTTTTTACAGGCAGGGTTGAGCTGGGTCTGCGGGGTGAGTTAATCGAGCAGCGCTCAGCACAGGCTCTGCTGAGCGCTTGTTTTTGTTGAATAATTAATCAGATTTTTCCTTCGCGTCTTTACAATTGCCTCAGCGCCCGCCGTTTGTACTCTCGTCTTTTTACTTTGTCCTGCATCAAAAAAATCGCAAACATGTTTGATGCAAATCACTATATGTAGCACTTAAAATGCACGCCGACCCAACATCTTGTATTTATCGTCTACTATTCCAACAACAAGACGGCGCGAACGCTGGCCGGAATTGTGGATAACACGAGCTGGGCACGCGGGAAGTCTTTGCCTCGGCGAGGAATACGCCCGGTGAATACTTCTCCACCTCTGTGGATAACCTGTTTTTAAAATGGAGTGATCATGACACCGCATGTGATGAAACGTGATGGCTGTAAAGTGCCGTTTAAATCAGAGCGCATCAAAGAAGCCATTCTGCGTGCAGCTAAAGCAGCGGGAGTCGATGACGCAGATTACTGCGCCACCGTCGCAGAAGTCGTTAGCAGCCAGATGCACGAACGCAGCCAGGTGGATATCAACGAGATCCAGACCGCGGTTGAAAACCAGCTGATGTCTGGTCCGTACAAGCAGCTGGCGCGCGCCTACATTGAGTATCGTCACGACCGTGACGTCCAGCGTGAGAAACGCGGTCGCCTGAACCAGGAGATCCGCGGCCTGGTAGAGCAAACCAACTCGTCGCTGCTCAATGAAAATGCCAATAAAGACAGCAAAGTGATCCCGACCCAGCGCGACCTGCTGGCTGGTATCGTCGCCAAGCACTATGCCCGCCAGCACCTGCTGCCGCGCGATGTAGTCTCGGCGCACGAGCGCGGTGAGATCCACTATCACGATCTCGACTACTCGCCGTTCTTCCCGATGTTTAACTGCATGCTGATCGACCTGAAAGGCATGCTGACCCACGGTTTTAAAATGGGTAACGCCGAGATTGAGCCGCCGAAATCCATCTCCACCGCGACGGCGGTTACGGCGCAGATCATCGCCCAGGTGGCGAGCCACATCTATGGCGGCACCACCATTAACCGCATCGATGAAGTGCTGGCCCCGTTCGTGACCGAGAGCTTCAACAAACACCGTAAAACGGCGGAAGAGTGGCAGATCCCGGACGCCGACGGTTATGCCCGTTCCCGCACCGAGAAAGAGTGCTACGACGCGTTCCAGTCGCTGGAATATGAAGTAAACACGCTGCACACCGCCAACGGCCAGACGCCGTTTGTGACCTTCGGGTTTGGCCTCGGAACCAGTTGGGAATCACGCCTGATCCAGCAGTCTATTCTGCGTAACCGTATCTCTGGCCTCGGTAAAAACCGTAAAACGGCGGTGTTCCCGAAACTGGTGTTCGCCATTCGCGACGGCCTGAACCACAAGTTTGGCGATCCGAACTACGACATCAAACAGCTGGCGCTGGAGTGCGCGAGCAAGCGTATGTACCCGGACATTCTGAACTACGACCAGGTGATAAAAGTCACAGGTTCGTTTAAAACGCCAATGGGCTGTCGCAGCTTCCTCGGCGTGTACGAAGATGAGAACGGCGAGCAGATCCACGACGGGCGCAACAACCTGGGCGTCATCAGCCTGAACCTGCCGCGCATCGCGCTGGAAGCCAAAGGTAATGAAGCGGCCTTCTGGGCGCTGCTGGATGAACGTTTACAGCTGGCACGTAAGGCGCTGATGACCCGCATCGCCCGCCTTGAAGGGGTGAAAGCCCGCGTCGCGCCAATTCTCTATATGGAAGGGGCCTGCGGCGTGCGCCTGAAGGCGGATGATGATGTGTCGGAGATCTTCAAAAACGGTCGCGCGTCGATCTCTCTCGGCTATATCGGCATTCACGAAACCATTAACGCGCTGTTTGGTGACAAGCACATCTATGACAACGACGCCCTGCGTGAGAAAGGTATCGCGATTGTGCAGCGCCTGCGCGATGCGGTAGACCAGTGGAAAGAGGAAACCGGCTACGGTTTCAGCCTGTACAGCACGCCGAGCGAAAACCTCTGCGATCGCTTCTGCCGTCTGGATACCGCCGAGTTCGGCATCGTGGAAGGGGTGACCGACAAAGGTTACTACACCAACAGCTTCCACCTCGATGTGGAGAAGAAGGTGAACCCGTACGACAAGATCGACTTCGAAGCGGCCTATCCGCCCATCGCGAACGGCGGTTTTATCTGCTACGGCGAGTACCCGAACATTCAGCATAACCTGAAGGCGCTGGAAGACGTGTGGGATTACAGCTATCAGCACGTGCCGTACTACGGAACCAACACGCCAATCGACGAGTGCTACGAGTGCGGCTTTACCGGTGAGTTCGAGTGCACCAGCAAAGGCTTCACCTGCCCGAAATGCGGTAACCACGATGCAGCCCGCGTCTCCGTGACCCGTCGCGTGTGCGGCTACCTCGGCAGCCCGGACGCCCGTCCGTTTAACGCCGGTAAGCAGGAAGAGGTGAAGCGCAGGGTGAAACATCTGGGAAATGGGCAGATCGGGTAATCCACTGCCACGTTAATGCCCGGTGGCGCTGCGCTTACCGGGCCTACGGACCGCTCTCTTTTGTAGGCCGGGTAAGCGCAGCGCCACCCGGCGTGGTTATTCGCGATGAACTATCACCAGTACTACCCCGTCGACATCGTCAACGGCCCCGGCACCCGCTGCACCCTCTTTGTATCAGGCTGCGTTCACGAGTGCCCCGGCTGCTATAACAAAAGCACCTGGCGCCTGAACTCGGGTATGCCGTTTACCGCTGAGATGGAAGACCGCATCATCAACGACCTGAACGACACGCGCATTAAACGTCAGGGGATCTCGCTCTCCGGCGGCGACCCGCTCCATCCGCAAAACGTGCCGGCGATCCTGAAGCTGGTAAAACGCATCCGCCGCGAGTGCGCGGGAAAAGACATCTGGGTCTGGACGGGTTATAAGCTGGATGAACTGAATGCGCAGCAGAAGGAAGTGGTGGATCTGATTAACGTCCTGGTCGACGGCAAGTTCGTGCAGGATCTAAAAGATCCTATGCTTATCTGGCGCGGCAGCAGCAACCAGGTTGTGCATCATCTGCGTTGAATGAAGGCGGATATCCTCTGTCCGCCTGAACGTCAAAACCGACTCACACTCTCCATTGCCTCAGCCTTAAACGCCGCAAAATCCTCGCACTGGCACAGGCGCGCCATCGCGCGTTCACGCAGGAAAGTGACAAAGATATCGTAAATCGCCATTGCCTCTTCGTACTCGCTTTTGCTGATGGCGAGCAGAAAAATGACATGGGCAGTTTCATCTCCCCACTGAATGCCCTGCGGCGCCAGCACGGTGTAGACCACCGTTTTTTGCGCCAGCAGGCCGAGGGAGTGCGGCAGCGCGATGCCGTCGCCGAGCATAGTGCTGACGATAGCTTCACGCTCGATAACCGATTCCAGAAATTCCGCGCCGACAAAGCCTTCGCTTTCAAGCTGCCCACACAGTTCGCGGAACAGCGTTTGCTGGTCGACAGGCTTGTCGAGAATGCGGAAATGGGCCGCGTCGAAGTATTTCTCCAGCATCCACGGGCGGGTGCGGTCCACCAGCACCAGCTTGCCGATCTGCTCTAACTGATAATCGGTCGGGAACGGGGCGATTATCACCACCGGTTTGGATTTTTCGCTCACGCGAGCGGTGGAGATCACGAAGTCTTCGCCGATGACATCGGCAAGTTCGTACTCGCGCAGGGTGAGCGTGCGCGTCACCTCAATCTGCGGGTATTTGCGCTGAAGCACCGCCTCGATCATGCGCACCATCGCATTACCGGCGTCACATACCAGCAGCACGCGCGGCTGACGCTGGTAGCCGATGTTGTAGTGGCGCTCCAGACCGACACCGATATGCAGCACCAGAAAACCAATTTCGTTTTCGCTGATCACATACGGCGTGTATTTGCCCCAACTCGACACCGCCGCGAGGGTCATATCCCACGCCATCGGGTAGTGCTGCTTGATGTTATCCAGCAGCGGATTGGGGATCATGATTTGATACCGCACGCGGGTAATCATGGTTTTGATGTGCGTGAGCAGATCTGCATGCAGTTGCTCGTCGCTCAACAGGTTGTAGTTATAGTGGGTGTTGATGTAGCGCAGTATGTAGTTGACCAGGGCTTCGTCGTCGTCAGCATTAATGGCGCTGGGGGCGATCTCCTGGATCTGCCGCGCCGCAATGTGCACGCACAGCCAGCTCTCTTCCGATGGTGAAAGCGCTTTGCCCGCCAGCTCCTGGATAGCCACGGCGATATCTTTCGCCGCCTCGCGTACGTTCTCTTCCACGTCTTCAGCGTGGAATTCCGGCAGCGGATACCCCTCGCTGATGCGCCGCACCGACACCGCGCAGTACAGGCGCAGGAACAGCTCGCCTTCATCGGTCAGGCGAATGTGATGGCGCGTCAGCGCGTCGTGCAGGACAGGGACCATCTTTTCCGCCACGCCCGCGTTGAGCGCCACGTCGGTCACCAGCGGGTTCAGGCTATCCTGCTGCGCCAGCTCCCACAGGAGATCGGTCAGGCAGGCGCGGATCGCCATCTCGCTGCCAAACAGCTTCATGCCGTGGCGCGGGCGGGTTTCCAGCGTCAGGTTGTAACGGTGAAACCACTCGCGCACTTCCACCATGTCGCTCTGCAATGTGGCCCGGCTGACGAACCACTCATCGGCCAGATCCTCCAGCTTGAGGGAAAAGGCTGACGTCAGAAAACGCACCACCAGATAGTGCACGCGCTCCGGTCCGGTTCGCGGAATACGCAGCGCGCGCGGGTGGG
Source organism: Enterobacter cloacae complex sp. XAL002 (assembly GCF_049236805.1). NCBI lineage: Bacteria > Pseudomonadati > Pseudomonadota > Gammaproteobacteria > Enterobacterales > Enterobacteriaceae > Enterobacter > Enterobacter cloacae complex sp. XAL002. The sequence goes on along the minus strand of NZ_JBMKJN010000013.1, from coordinate 107,996 downwards.
ACGACTGCAATTGTTGATAGCGCACCACATCATTGATTTTGAGCTGATAGCCGTTGCCCCGGCTCAAAATGAACTGCGCACCGTGGCTGGCCAGCAGCGCGTTCAGGGCGGTGATATCCGCCCGGACGGTTCGCGTGGAGACCGACAGCCGCTGCGCCAGCTCGTCCTGCGGCAGCGTCTCGTTTTGCAACAGATCGAAAAGTTGCGCTAAACGTTGGTTCGGAAATCGCACGTCGTTGTCCTCTTACTGCTCAGGGTGAAATGACCATCTGGGATGGGCTGCCGACCGGGGTATAGTCTGGCTCGGCGCTCAGCTTGCCGTCCGGCGCCACGCGGAAACGGGTAATGTTGTCGCTGCGCTGGTTCATGACGTACAGCCATCGCCCCTGCTTATCAAGCGTCAGGGTGCGCGGATAGTCGCCCCGCGTCCAGACATCGTCCTGATGCGTCAGCGTGCCCTCCGCCGTTACGGTAAAGTGCCCGATGCTGTTATGCAAACGGTTAGCGACATACAGCTGTTTCCCGTCGGCGCTTAGCGCCAGCCCGGCAGCAAAACTGGTGCCTTTAAAACCGTCCGGCAAGGCTGAAACCGTTTTACCCTCTTTCAGCCTGCCGTTGCTGTCCAGCGCATAATGGGTGAGCGTAGAGGCTTCTTCGTTAATCAGCCACAGGGCATCCCCCTTCGGCGTAAAGACGAAATGGCGCGGCCCGGCCCCTTTTGAGGAGGCGCTGATAAACGGCGGATCGTTCGGGGTCAGCTTTCCGGTTCGATCGTCAAAACGGTACTGATAGATGCGATCCAGCCCCAGATCGGTGGAAAAAACGTATTTCCCGCTCGGATCGGCGGCGATCATGTGCGCGTGAGGGCCGTTATGATCGCTGATGGCGAAACTGCCCTCGACGGCAGCTTCCGGCTTCGCCGCGCCCGGTTCGCCTTTGTCCTGATGGGTGTCCGTAGCATCGCCCAGGCTGCCGTCTGCGTTAACGGGCAGCACCGCGATCGATCCGCTGACGTAGTTCGCCACCAGCAAATGTTTGCCGTTCGGCGTCAGGGAAAGATACACCGGCCCCGCGCCGCCGGAGGCCACCTGATTCAGCTCGCTCAGCGCGCCGTTATCGCCTATTCGCAACGCCTGCACCACGCCCTGCTCCACCTCGCTTGCCAGGTAGAGCGTTTTGCCGTCGTGCGAGACGGTAAGCTGCGCAGCGTTCGGGAGTTGGCTCACCAGCGTTTTGTTATCGAGCGCGCCGGTTTGCGGGTCGACGGTAAAACGGTACAGCCCTTCGCCGTTGGGATTATAGGTGCCCACCCAGGCGTATTGCGTCTGGGCGACAGCGGCGGTGGCGAGCATTGAGAGTGAAGCGACAAGCAGGGTACGGGTGTGCATGGTGGCTCCTTCGGGTGTGTGCGGTGTGTTTCCCCTCACCCTAACCCTCTCCCCAAAGGGGAGAGGGGACGATTACACCCTCTCCCCTTTGGGGAGAGGGCTGGGTGAAGGGCAGGTTCTACTTCACCAGCTTCTTCGTCATCGCCAGCAGCGTACGCACATCTTCCGGACGCGTGTCGCCGCTGGCTTTGTCGATAATCGAGCTGTAGATATGCGGGATGATTTTGCTCACGCCCGCGTCCAGGGCGATCTGCAGGATCTCCTCAAAGTTCTCCAGATCGATTCCCCCGGTCGGCTCCAGCCAGAAGTCGTGACGGGCGCAGGCTTCCGCCACCGCTTTATACTCGTCACGGCACTTGAGGCCGCCCATCGGGAAGTACTTGATTGAGCTGCCGCCGAAATCTTTCAGCAGGGCAATCGCGGTTTCCACCGGCACAATGCCGTCCGGCGCGTTGCTGCTCAGCGGGCCGGTGGAAATTTTAACCATGCCGACGGTGCCGGTCGGGGAGACCAGGCCGTTGACCACGGACTCATTCTGCCCCAGCAGCGCGCGGCTGGCGGCCACGCCGGTAAAGACCTGATTGACGTGCTGCGGCTGTACCTGGCGGGAGATTTCACTCACCATCGCCGACTGGTTCGGATCGCCTGCGCCCAGCCCCACAGATAGCGCGTTATCAATCAGTGCCGCGTACTCGCGCATATCCGCGACGGCGCTCGCCACGTCGGGGTAATTTTTGGAGAGCACGCCCACCAGCACATGACCTTCCGCCGCCTCGTAAATGGCGCTGGCGTTGGCTTTCGATCCTGCCAGCACGTTCAGGCAGACGCGGTCACGGTAAAAGTTGGGGGTCAGTTTCATGCTTTTTTCTCCTGTCCTAATACTTCGCTAATACGGCGGTACACGATGTTCAGCTGGTCAGCATTCACGCTGCGCACATCCGCTTCGATAATCCCTTCGTTAGCTTTATAGCCACGGAAGTAAATGGCGTATTCGCCCTGCTTGAGCGCGTTCACCAGTTCACCGGTGCCGACGCCGGTGGTCGCTTCGTCAAACTTAATCTCGGTGCGCGCGATATCGCGACCCGCGCTGTCCCAGACCACGCGGGCGGTGACGCCGTTCAGGGTGTTGAGCGCGTCAATAAACGGCGTCATCTTCGCCACCATCTCGGCCCCGCTCTCCCTGGTGGCCGTCAGGTAGTGTTCGATGGCGCAGGTCAGGCCGAGGATCCCCTCTTTGCCCACCTTCATCGCGCGGCCAATGCCCGCCGTCTGGCGCTTCACCCACTCAACGTACTGGGTTTTGCCGATCACCAGGCCGCTGGTTGGGCCTTCAATCGCCTTCGCGCCGCTGTAGATCACCAGGTCCGCGCCGGAGCGGTAATAGGTATGCAGATCTTCTTCCGCCGCGGCATCAACGATCAGCGGCAGGTCGTGTTTACGCGCCACCACCGCCGCCTGCTCGACGCTGAGCATGCTTTTCTGTACGCAGTGGTGCGATTTAATGTAGAGGATAGCCGCTGTACGCGGGGTGATCGCTGCCGCCAGCTGATCGGCAGAGCATTCGTTGGCGTAGCCCGCTTCCACCAGCCTGCCGCCACCCAGCGCTACCATGGTGCCTACCGGCGCGCCAAAGTTAACGTTGTGGCCTTTCGGCAGGACGATCTCGTTGTTCTCAATCGGTGTGACGTGCAGGTTTTCCAGCAGCCAGTCGCTGTCTTTCACCAGTACCGCCGCCACGGACTGGGTAATGCCCGCTGACGCGCAGGAGACCACCGTTGCGCCTTCCACCTCCAGCAGCTTCGCGATGTATTCGCCGGTTTTATTGACCAGATCCTTTATCTCGAAATAGTGATTCATGCCGTCCATCGCCGCCTGCACCACTTCCGGGCGCGGCGTGGAGACACCCAGCGCCGTCATGCGGCCAGAGGTGTTGATAACCTGCTTTAAGTTGTACTTCTCATAAATCGAAGGCATGTTCCGTGCTCCCTTGTTCGGTCATGTAGCCCTTGCCCGCGCGGATCGCGGCAAGCGGCACCAGAATGTGTTCAGCCTGCAGGCTGTCGTTTTCAGCATCCGTCAGCACCGTCGGCTGGCGTTTGAGGGTGAACAGCGTCAGATCAGCGTCGAGACCAGGCTGAATGCGGCCTTTGCGCGTCAGGCGCAGGCCGTCTGCGGCGTTGGCGGTGACGCAGTCAATCACCTGCGGCAATGACATGCCGATGGCGAGGAATTTCGACATCACGCTTGCCAGCGAGCCGACCGGGCCGTTGATGCGGTTGCGGCAGTAGATATCCGAGCTGATGGTGTGCGGCAGAATGCCCATCGCGATGGCGCGTTTCGCCACCTCAAAGCTGAAGCTCGCCGTGCCGTGGCCGACGTCCAGACGCACGCCGCGCTTCAGCGCAGACGTAATGGAGGCGCGCAGCTCGCCGGAGGGCGTCAGAATGCGGTTGGGCTTGCCGTTGTAGCAGTGGGTAATGATGTCGCCGGAGCTTAACAGCTCGGCAATCTCATCGAGGTTCGGCGGGTTGTTGCCGATGTGCACCATCAGCGGCAGGTCGCCATTCTCTTTTTGTATCGCTTTCGCGCGCTCCAGCGGGGTAATGCCGTTTTCACCGACCACGCTGCTGCTCATGCGCGCCTTCAGGCCGACGATAAAATCCGGGTAGCGCGTCACCGCCTGCTTCACCGCATCAGCATCAATATTGGTCATATTGGCCAGCTCGTTCTGGGCAATCAGCCCCACGCGGGAGATGTTCAGCAGGGCAAACACCTCGGTGGATGCTTTGCGGGTGATGGCGTAAAAATCATCCACGTCGTCGGCCCCGGTACTGCCCGCGTCCACCACGGTGGTGACGCCGGTGGCAATGCCCACGCTGTCCGGCTCGTCGTGGTAAATTGGGGAGTTCGGGTAGCAGTGGACGTGGGAGTCAATCCAGCCCGCGCTGACGAACACGTCACCGTTAAGCTCAACCGTTTTACGAGCGGGAGCGTCAATTTGGCCTGTCGCGGCGATCTTCCCGTCCTGAATGGCGATATCGGTCAGGGTATCGTCGGCGAGGCGCGCACGGCGCAGGAGTAGATCAAACATGGGGTTCTCCTGATAAGGCGGGCACCGAAGCGCCCGCAGGTATTAAAGGGCGACCGGGAACAGCCAGCCCAAAATCATTGCGCCGAGGATGGCGCCACCGGTAATCGGCTTCTGCCAGATGTAGAACAGCAGCGCGCCCACCAGGGAACCGACGCCGATTGGAATGGAGGCGGTCATGGCGCTGAGGATAATCAACGGCCCGAGGAAGCGGCCGGAGGCGTTACCCGCGCCCATCATCACGTCTGCACCGTAGGTGGAGTTACTCTGGTTGATGGTGAACTTACGCGCCAGGATGATGACGTAGCCAATCGCCAGACCAATCACCAGGCCGGTAATCAGCGAGGCAATAAAGTTGGTCACCGGGAACATGATCCCCGCGCCCAGCAGCAGCGCCGGTACGCCGAGGCCCACGCCGGTCTGGATCGCCCCGCCGATGTCGAGAATCCCGACCAGCGACCCTTCGATGATACGGGCGAACAGGAAGCTCGCGCCGAACGCCGCCACCGCGCCGTAAACGCCGGTATCGATTCCCGCTTTCAGCATCGCCACGAAGGCCACTTCGTTAAACGCGCCGATACCGTAGAGGTAGTACATGTGCGTCCCGGCGAAGACGCCGGAGGAGAGCAGGCCAACGAAGATCGGGAACGACCAGTCGGCATACCAAAAACCTTTATTCTGTTCCATTTAGAGGCTCCTGTTATTTACCGCTGAGCGAGTTGTGGATCATGTCGAGCCAGTTCGGCACGGTCAGATGGAAGGATTCGATCATCTTCATGTCGAAGCCGCGGAAGAAGCCGCTCAGCACAAACAGCAGGACGATCGCCGCCATCATCACTTTGGTGACGTGGTTCCAGCCGCTCTCTTCCACGCCTTTACCGATCAGGATCCCCAGCACCAGGCCCGGCACGGCGTTACCCATGATCAGCTGCGCTGCGCCGCCAAAGATGGTGGCCCAGAAGCCCGATTTTTTACCCGCGTCGATGGCTGCCAGCCAGAAGATCACCGGCATCACGGTGTTGACCAGCAGGTTCGCGGCAGGCACCAGCACCTTCACGGCGGTGACCTGAAGCGCAGCCGGAACGGAGGAGGCGGTCAGGTTAAGGAAGGTCACGACAATCATGCCGATAATGCCGCAGGCAATCGCCATTTTGCGCGGGTCATGCAGCGTTTCACCGACGTTACGGTTTTTGATCATCAGTGCAGCAGCACCCCAGTTCGGGATGATGCGGTGGTCAACGTCCTGTGTGAAGGCACCTGCGGCCACGGAAGAGGCCCAGGCGTTAAAGAAGAAACCTAACCCAAAGGAGAAGTGGGACGCCGGATCCCCTTCACAGGAGTTCAGTTCCCCCAATGTACGAAACGCGCCCATACCCTGAGTGGTAGGCGCATGAAACATGCGTGCAGCCCCGGCTCCAACACCGACGCCAACCAGGCCGCCAATGATGAGCGATTTTATTAATATAATTAAGAACATCAGTCTGCCCTTTTATGAATAATCAGCGTTGCGTGACGAAATCCACCTGGTCGAGATTGATGGCGGTCACGTTGACGGTCACATCCAGCTCCACGCTGTAGGTGCGTCTTTCCCGACGCAGAAAGAAGAACAAAAATGCTTCTTTTCGCACCGCTTCTTGCGCCTGAACAACCTGCACATCCTGTGGCTCAATACGCAGTAAGATATGCGGTGAGGCTTTCATCACCGCGGCCTGTACGTGGTTGAGGGCGTCGGCAAAGGCGCGCGCTTTGGCGTCGCCCTTCCCCTTCACTCTCACCGTGGTCGTGAACTGTTCTTTCATGCTTACGCGCCGTATTTCTTCTGCCACGCCTGTACCAGACGCTCGCCCAGCTCTTCTTTATCCATAAAGCCAAAGCCCAGCACGTTGCAGCCTTCGTTGATAGCGGTCACCCCCTCATCCACGGAGCGCATGCCGTATTTGGCCTTGTAGCCGTATTTGGTCTGGGCGGTGATGGCACCCGCGCCGCCGCTGCCGCAGAACGAGATCCCGAAGGTGGCGTTTTCTGCTTTCATCACGTCACCGAGCTTCATATCCGCTGCCATGCCCGGTACGACAACCGCGCGTCCGCCGGCTTTTTCCACACCCGCAGCCACTTTCTGACCTTTACCCAGGCGATCGCCAATCACGACTGTAATCTGTTCCATGTGTTGCTCCTTAAAGGTTGTCTTTCGCGACTTCGAAGTGAACGGAGAGCAGCCAGGCTTCTTCATCAGGAAGATTGCCAAACTGCGCTACCACTTCACGGGCAAGTTGCATTGAATCTGGTGAAATTTCGTCGAACAGCTCTGCTTCAACCTCCGGCAGCGGCTCGCCGGTCACAGACCGGTGCGCCATTGCGCGAACGTGGGAGGTCAGCATCTGCTCCTGTACCGCGTTGGGGATGATGTTGTGCCGGGCCAGCAGGGCGTAGACCTGCTGAAGCATGGTGTTCGCGAGCTGTTCTGTTTGCACCGCCTGTTCCCCAACGTCGTTCATTACCGCTCCGTTAATCACTCGTCTTACCCCGTTAATGGCTCTGGAATAAAACTAACGTCGAGGGGGCGTTGTTTGTAGCGAGTTGTTTTCCACTTCGAAGTGGAAAGGCGAGCCGCGGCAGTGATCTGTGCCACATAAATGTGGTGAATCTGGATTAATCGCTGGATTTACGTGATGAATATCACGCTATTACGCGGCACTAAACAGGTAAGCGGAGTGGAAAAGATTACGAGCAGGCTCGTAGAAATGTGACGTGGATAAGGTTTTCTTATGGGGAGGGAGAAGAGTGTGAGCGGGGATGCTTAACGCGCCCGCTCATCCAGACTATCAACGATACTTTTTGTGATACACATTGCGGGTCGCCGCAAACTGGTCGGCTGCCGCCTGGGCTTCCTTCACTTTGCCTTCGTTCGCCAGCTTCAGCGCGCCGTCGATCTGGCCGACCAGCACGTCAAAACCGTGACGGTAGTCTTTCATCTCGGCGCTGTCCGCCGCTTTGCTTTCCAGCTTCGGCGGCGTCGCTTTTTGCGCATCCAGCGCCGCTTCACGCATTTTGGTCAGTGCGTCTTTCATCTCCGCCGCATCGTCGGTTTTCTGCACCACCTTCAGGTTTTGACTGAGGATGTCCATGTTGTCTTCAAGATCGGCAGCAAACGCAGATGAACCAAGAACCAGCGTTGAAGCCGCGACGATCGCTAACAGGTGTTTACGCATTGCTCACTTCCTTTTTTATTATAAATCACGCTTTTACGGGGATTATTGCCCGGCGATTTTCATCTCCGGCAGTAATACAGAACCACACTGAATATTGCTGCGTGTTTCAATATCGTTACCGACCGTAACAATATTGCGCCACATGTCCTTGAGGTTGCCGGCGATGGTGATTTCGCTCACCGGATACTGAATTTCACCGTTTTCCACCCAGAAGCCCGCTGCGCCGCGAGAGTAGTCGCCGGTGATACCGCTCACGCCCTGCCCCATCAGCTCGGTGACCACCAGACCGGTGCCCATCTCTTTCAGCATCTGTTCAAAATTCAGGCCCTGTCCGGCAATGCGCCAGTTATGAATGCCGCCCGCGTGCCCGGTGCTTTTCAGCCCCAGCTTACGCGCGGAGTAGTTGGTCAGCAGCCACTGGGTCAGAATGCCGTCTTTAACGATATCCCGGCGCTCCGTGCGCACGCCTTCGCTGTCGAACGGCGTGGAGGCCAGCCCTTTCAGCAGGTGCGGGTGCTCTTCGATGGTCAGCCATTCCGGCAGGATCTGCTTGCCCAGCGAGTCGAGCAGGAAGGTCGATTTACGGTACACCGAACCACCCGCAATCGCCCCCACCAGATGACCAAACAGACCGGTTGCCACTTCGTTGGCAAAAATGACCGGGGCTTTCATGGTGGAGAGTTTACGCGGCGAGAGGCGTGACAGCGTGCGTTCGGCGCACTCTTTTCCCACCCACTCCGGAGACTGCAAATCCCCCAGCGCGCGGCCAATGGTATACGCGTAATCACGCTCCATATCGCCGTTCTCTTCGGCGATCACGCAGCTGGAAAGCGAGTGGCGGGTTGAGCAGTACCCCTGCAACATGCCATGGGAGTTACCAAACACTTTGATGCCGTAGTGGCTGTTAAAGCTGCCGCCTTCGGTATTGGTGATGCGTTTGTCAGCCTGCAAAGACGCCTGCTCGGCGCGCGAGGCCAGCTCAATGGCTTCATCCGGGGTCACTTCCGCCGGATGGAACAGATCGAGATCCGGCGCGTCAAACGCCAGCAGCTCTTTATCAGCCACGCCAGCGTAAGGATCCGGGGAGGTGTACCGCGCGATATCCAGCGCCGCCTGCACTGTACGGGCGATAGCATCCGGGCTGAGATCGGTAGACGACGCGCTGCCTTTGCGATTCTGGTGATACACCGTGATCCCCAGCGCGCCATCGCTGTTAAATTCTACATTCTCCACTTCGCCATAGCGGGTGCTCACGCTAATACCGGTGGTTTTGCTGACCGCCACTTCGGCGCCATCTGATTTACCTGAAGCGAGCATCAGCGCGGTGGAGACGGCTTCTTCCAGGATCTTACGCTGCGCTTCAACTTGTGAGGTTACTTTCATCGCAAATGCCATACTGTAAGAGAGAGTTAAGTGAAGTCTAACAGAGAACCGTTTTTCAGTGCGCGTCTTAACTGGTAACATTAGCCTCTTTTTTTAAGGAGCCTGACATGACTAAGCAGCCCGAAGACTGGCTCGACGACGTTCCCGGTGATGACATCGAAGACGAAGATGATGAGATCATCTGGGTCAGTAAAAGTGAAATTAAACGTGACGCCGAAGAGTTAAAACAGCTTGGCGCAGAAATGGTAGAACTGGGTAAAAACGCGCTGGATAAGATCCCGCTCGACCAGGATCTGCGTGATGCCATTGAACTGGCACAGAAAATCAAGAAAGAAGGGCGTCGCCGCCAGCTTCAGCTTATCGGGAAACTGCTGCGTCAGCGCGATGTTGAGCCGATCCGTCAGGCGCTGGATAAACTTAAGAACCGCCACAACCAGCAGGTTGCGCTGTTCCATAAGCTGGAGCAGATCCGCGACCGTCTGATCGAGCAAGGTGATGACGCGGTACCTGAAGTGCTGAACCTGTGGCCGAATGCCGACCGCCAGCAGCTGCGTTCTTTGATCCGTAACGCGAAGAAAGAGAAAGAAGGGAATAAGCCGCCGAAGTCTGCGCGTCTGATTTTCCAGTATCTGCGCGAGCTGTCTGAGAACGAAGAGTAAACCCCTCACCCCAGCCCTCTCTCCAAAGGGGAGAGGGAGAAGAGATAATGTAGGCCCGGGAAGCGCTAACGCCACCGGGCCTTTTTTTACTCTGCGGCCGCGGCTTTCTTCGCCAGACCGTCCAGCAGCTTCTGATGGATCCCACCAAACCCGCCGTTGCTCATCACCAGAATGTGATCGCCAGGCTGTGCGGCTTTCACCACCATATCCGCTAAGACATCCACGTCCGCACTCCAGTGCGCTGGCTGAATGCAGGCGTCGGCCACTTCGGCCACCTGCCACGGAATATGCTGCGGTTGCAGGAGGAAGACCTCGTCGGCACGCCCTAAGGACGGCGCGAGATCGTCTTTGCATATCCCCATTTTCATGGTGTTCGAACGCGGTTCCAGCACGGCCAGAATACGCGCGGTGCCGCCAACTTTGCCACGCAATGCGGCAAGCGTCGCCAGAATGGCGGTTGGGTGGTGCGCGAAATCGTCGTACACCGTCACGCCATTCGCTTCACCACGCAGCTCCAGACGGCGGCGGGCGTTAATGAACGAACCCAGCGCATTGGCGGCATCCGCAGGCAGTACGCCCACGTGACGCGCCGCGGCGATCGCCATCAGGCCGTTGTGCATATTGTGCTCGCCCACCAGGCCCCACTTCACTTCGCCCACTTTTTCGCCGTCGAGCAGCACTTCCCATTCGGAAGCATCCGCGTTGAGCTTTTTCGCCTGCCAGTGCCCCTGCTCGCCAACCAGCTCCTGCTCGCTCCAGCACCCCATCGCCATAGTCTGCTTCAGGTTGATGTCGTTCTCCGGCAGGATAATGCGGCCCTGACCCGGAACAATGCGCACCAGATGGTGGAACTGTTTCTGAATCGCTTTCAGGTCGTCAAAGATATCCGCGTGATCGAACTCAAGGTTGTTGAGGATCAGCGTGCGTGGGCAGTAATGCACGAACTTGGAGCGCTTGTCGAAGAACGCGCAGTCGTATTCATCCGCTTCAATCACAAAGAACGGGCTGTCGCCCAGACGCGCGGAGACGTCGAAATTCCCGGGCACGCCGCCGATCACGAACCCCGGCTTGTAGCCGCAGGCTTCGAGGATCCAGGTCGCCATACCGGCGGTGGTGGTTTTGCCGTGCGTCCCGGCAACGGCGACAACCCAGCGGTCGCGCAGGACAAAGTCATGCAGCCACTGCGGGCCAGACATGTACGGGATATTACGTTCCAGCACCGCTTCAACGCATGGATTCCCACGGGTCATGGCGTTACCAACGATCACCAGATCCGGCTGCGGCTCGAGCTGGCTGGCGTCATATCCCTGAATCAGAGAAATCCCCTGCTTCTCCAGCAGCGTGCTCATCGGCGGATACACATTGGCGTCCGAACCTGTCACTTCATGGCCCAGCGAGCGCGCCAGCATTGCCAGTCCGCCCATGAAAGTGCCACAAATCCCCAATATATGAATGCGCATACGTCACTATCCTTCTTCAATGTGGCGCACATTTTACTCACATGTCAGCGGCTGTGAAACGCATTTCAGGTAAATCCGTATTTTGCTGGCGCGATTCACCTCTGCGCTAATATTTGAATGTTTGTTAAGATTGTTGGACATCAACCGCTTTACTCAACATAAGATGCAGGGAAAGTGTTATGAAAACGTTAGGTGAATTTATTGTCGAAAAGCAGCACGAGTTCTCTCATGCTACGGGTGAGCTCACTGCTTTGCTGTCGGCAATAAAGCTGGGCGCTAAGATCATCCACCGCGATATCAACAAGGCCGGTCTGGTCGATATCCTGGGTGCCAGCGGTGCCGAGAACGTTCAGGGTGAGGTTCAACAGAAACTCGACCTGTTCGCCAATGAAAAACTGAAAGCAGCACTGCGCGCGCGCGACATCGTTGCGGGTATCGCCTCTGAAGAAGAAGATGAGATCGTCGTATTCGAAGGGTGTGAACACGCAAAATACGTTGTTCTGATGGATCCGCTGGACGGCTCCTCCAACATCGACGTTAACGTTTCTGTCGGTACCATTTTCTCCATCTACCGTCGCGTCACCCCGGTTGGCACACCGGTGACGGAAGAAGACTTCCTGCAGCCGGGCAGCAAGCAGGTTGCTGCCGGTTACGTGGTGTATGGCTCATCCACCATGCTGGTGTACACCACCGGCTGCGGCGTGCACGCCTTTACCTACGATCCGTCGCTGGGCGTTTTCTGTCTGAGCCAGGAGCGCATGCGCTTCCCGGAGAAGGGCAATACCTACTCCATCAACGAAGGCAACTACATCCGATTCCCGAATGGCGTGAAGAAATACATCAAATTCTGCCAGGAAGAGGATAAAGCCACCCAGCGCCCGTACACCTCGCGCTATATCGGCTCGCTGGTGGCGGATTTCCACCGTAACCTGCTGAAGGGTGGTATTTACCTCTACCCAAGCACCGCCAGCCACCCGGACGGAAAACTGCGTCTGCTGTATGAGTGCAACCCGATGGCATTCCTGGCCGAACAGGCAGGCGGCAAAGCGAGTGACGGTAAAGAGCGTATTCTGGATATCGTGCCGGAAAGCCTGCACCAGCGCCGTTCGTTCTTTGTCGGCAACGACCACATGGTTGAAGACGTTGAACGCATGATCCGCGAATTCCCGGACGCGTAACGCGTAAATAGGGGAGCCCGACAGGCTCCCCTATTTTTATCATGCCGTTTGCGCCGTCAGTTTGAAGGATGCCATCGCCTCCATCAGCTCGCGCGATTGTTCCTCCAGGGAACGCGTTGCCGCAGAGGATTGCTGAACCAGCGCCGCGTTTTGTTGCGCCGTTTCATCCATCTGATTGACGGCAATGTTAACCTGCTCAATACCGCGGCTCTGCTCCTGAGACGCCGTCGCAATTTCTCGCATCAGTTTGGTCATACGCAGCACTTCGGTAGCGATCTCGTCCATCGTCTCACCGGCCTGTTGCGCCAGCTCGCTGCCCTCGTTCACGTGGGTTTGCGAATCGCTGATCAGCGAGCGGATCTCTTTCGCCGCATCAGCACTGCGGCTGGCGAGATTACGCACCTCACCCGCCACGACCGCAAAACCCCGTCCCTGCTCGCCCGCGCGCGCCGCTTCCACGGAGGCGTTCAGCGCCAGAATATTGGTCTGGAAGGCAATGCCGTCGATGACGCTCAGGATATCGGCGATGCGCGCCGAGCTGCCGGCGATGTCGCGCATCTTCTCAATGACGTAGCAGACCATTTCGCTGCCATGATCGGCGGTATCGGAGACCGACTGCGCCAGCTGGTGCGCCTGCCCGGCGTTATCGGCGTTAAGTTTCACCGTGGCGGTGATCTCTTCCATGCTGGCGGCCGTCTGTTCCAGCGAGGTGGCGGTGGATTCCGTGCGCTGGGCCAGGTTCAGGTTCCCTGCCGTCAGCTCGCGGCTGCCGGTATCAATCTGCGAGCTGGCGTCACGCACCCGCAGAACGGAGTTCATCAGCGACTGGCGCATCTCTTCGATGACCGCGTTGAGGCGATTAAATTCCTGGCTCGCCGGCGCGTTCAGGGTGTGGGTTAAATCCCCGGCCGCTACGTGCTCCAGCTGGGCAATTGAGGCTGAAAGCGGCTTGAGCAGCATATGGCGCAGCACCAGCCAGGCCAGCACGATAATGCCTGCCGTCAGCAGCGCCGCGACGATAATCAGGATCAGCACACGGGTTTTACTCGCCTGCACGGCGCTCACCTCCGCTTTGCCGCGCGCCTCGCTCCACGTCTGGAACGCCTGCATATCGTTATCAAACTGCTTCGCCACCGGGACCAGCTTACTTTCCAGCAGATCGTAATAGCCGTCCGCACTTTGCTCGTTCAGGGCTTTCAGCATCGGGCTGATACCCTGCTGGTTGTACACCGCCAGGCTCGAGGCGACGTTATCCAGCAGCTTTTGCCCCTGCTCATCCGCCACGCCGCCGCCGATCACGCCCTTCAGCGTTTTCTGTGCCAGCGCCACTTCCTGGTTAATGGTTTTGACCGCCCTGGCCGCATCGTCCAGCAGGCCGACCTCCATCATGCGGACGGCCTGACCCGCTTCGTTACGCGCGCGCAGGATCAGCGTATAGCCGGCATTCAGCTGCACCATCTGTTCACCCTGAAGATGATTGATGCGCTGGAGAGAAGTGGAACTTTTTGTAAGGGCATAAATGCCAATGCCGCTGACAATCAGCAGCAGAAGGGTCATAACGGCCAGTAAAGAGAGCAAGCCGGTACGAATCGATAGCGTTTTAAGCATGATGTTATTTCCGGTAGCGAGATATTTCTGGGCATAAAAAAAGAGTATCGACCGCTACCGGAAAATGTTTAGAGTTTAAGCAATTTCAGCATGTTATCGCCCTGTTAAAGATGTATTCACACGGGTAACAGGCGAGCTCTGGCGGTTCTCCCACAGCACCGTCAGGCCGCGCTGGAGCGCGATAAAAATAAACAGCAGAATACCGATGGCGATTTTGGTCCACCAGGAGCTGAGCGTGCCGTCGAAGTTGATATAGGTCTGAATCAGCCCCTGGATCGCCACGCCAAACAGCGTACCGAGCACCGTCCCTACCCCGCCGCTGAGCAGCGTACCGCCAATCACCACCGAGGCAATGGCGTCAAGCTCAACGCCCACCCCCGCCAGGGCATAGCCTGCCTGGGTGTATACCGAAAACACAATCCCCGCGAGCGTGGCAAGGCCGGTCGAAAGCATATAGATGCGGATGGTGGTGCTGCGCGTGGAAATCCCCATCAGGTTCGCGGACGTGGCGCTGCCGCCAATGGCATAAACCTGGTTACCAAACCGGGTACGGTGAGCGAGGAAGATCCCGATCACCACCACGCCCAGCATCAGCAGCCCCATTGCGCTCAGGCGCCCTCCGCCGGGAATTTTCCACGCAAGGCTGGAGAGCGTGTCGTAGATCGGATGGTTAATCGGAATTGACTCCTCCGACACCAGATAGCTCACGCCGCGCAGGAAGAACATCCCGGCGAGGGTGATGATAAACGCCGGTATTTTCAGCGCGTCGATCAAAAGCCCCATAAAGGCGCCGAACGCGCAGCCCATGACCAGCACCAGCGGAAACGCCAGCAGCGGCGAAATACCCCAAAAGCCAATCGCCTTGGCAAGGAACACGCCGGTAAAGGCGATCACCGACCCAACGGAGAGATCGATCCCGCCGGAGAGGATCACAAACGTCATGCCGACGGCGATAATGCCTAAAAAGGCGTTGTCGGTCAGGATGTTGCAAATCACCCGCGTGGAGGCGAAGCCCGGGAACTGGGTCAGGCAGTAAAGGTATCCCAGCACGAACACACCCAGCGTGATCATTAACGGCAAATTACGTTTTATCATGACCGCGGAACCCCTTAATGAGAGTGATAAAGCGCGGCGACTGCACGATAAGTACGATAAGCACCACGACCGCTTTGACGACCTGATTAAGCTCCGGCTGGAACCCGGAGAGCAAAATACCGGTATTCATTCCCTGAATAATTAACGCCCCCACCACCGAGAGCAGCAGATTAAAACGTCCGCCCATCAGCGACCCACCGCCGATAACCACCGCGAGGATCGCATCAAGCTCCAGCCAGAGTCCGGCGTTGTTGGCATCCGCCCCGCGAATGTCGGCCGCCACAATCACCCCGGCAATCGCAGCACAGACGCCGCTCAGCACGTAGGTCAGCATCACCATCAGCCGTGTATTTACCCCGGCGTTTTTCGCGGCCCGAATGTTAATTCCCACCGCTTCGATGAACATCCCGAGCGCCGTTTTGCGGGTGAAAAGCCAGAACACCACCAGCGTCACCAGCGCGACGATCACCGGGGTCGGGAAGAACAGAAAATTACCGCTGCCGATCCACGCAAGATTCGGGGAGGTAAAGGTGACGATTTGACCGGAGGTGATAAGCTGCGCCACACCGCGCCCGGCCACCATCAAAATCAACGTCGCGACAAACGGCTGGATCTTGAGCACCGCGACCAGAATGCCGTTCCACAGCCCGGCTAATACACCGGAGCCCAGCGCGGCCAGCAGAACCACCGGCAGGCTGTGCCCGGCAACGGTCATCGAGGCGGCGGTGGCGCCCGCAATCGCCATTACCGCACCGACGGAGAGGTCGATCCCGCCGGTGGCAATGACCAGCGTCATACCCATCGCCAGCAGCGCCACGGGCGCGGCACGGTTTAAGATGTCGATCGGGCTACCAAACAGGCGGCCATCCTGCACGACGATCTGGAAGAAATGCGGAGCCACCAGGCTATCCACCAGCAGCACCAGCAGCAGCGCCACGATTTGCGGCGTGCCGGTCGGCCAGCTGAAGCGGCGCTTCGCTTCGCCAGTTTGCGAAAGAGAACGGGACATCACATATGACTCCTTACGCCGCGATGGCATTCATGATCGCCGGAACCGACAGTTTATCCAGCGGGATCTCTGCCACCTGCCTGCGATCGCGCATGATGATGACGCGATCGGCATAGCCAACCAGCTCCTCTAGTTCAGACGAGATCACCAGCAGCGCCAGACCGTCGGCGCACAGCGTTTCGATAAGCCGGATGATTTCGGCATGCGCGCCCACGTCGATACCGCGCGTGGGCTCGTCGAGGATCAGGAACTGCGGTTTGGTCAGCAGCCAGCGCGAGAGCAACACCTTCTGCTGATTACCGCCCGAAAGGAACTCGATGGGCTGTTCCGCGCTCGGGGTACGGATACCGAGCTGGCGGATGAAGCGCTCGGCAATGGCGTTCTGCTCGCGCTTAGGGATCGGACGCAGCCAGCCGCGCTGGGCCTGTAGCGCCAGAATGATGTTTTCCCGCACCGAGGCGGCGGCAATAATCCCGTCCGTTTTTCTGTCCTCCGGGCAGAAGCCCACGCCGAGGCACGACGCCTGATGCGGTGAACGTAGCGTTTGCGGTTTGCCTTTGATCAGCGCCGTTCCGCTGTCGGCAGGTTTGATCCCGAAGATCACTTCGGCGGTTTCGGTGCGCCCGGAGCCTAACAGCCCTGCCAGACCCACAATTTCACCGGGGCGTACCTCGAGGTTAAACGGCGCGATGGTCCCTTTTTTGCCGTAATCGTGAAACGCGGCGATCGGTTTTTCGCTCAGCAGCGTGCGGCCCGCACGCTGGAGTGCGTTGGTCTCCAGCTCGCGACCCAGCATCATTTTGACCAGCTCAATCTGCGGCAGCTCGCGGGTTTCCCGGCAGCCGACAAAGCCGCCGTTGCGCAGCACCGTAATACGGTCGCTTACCTCGTAAACCTGATCGAGGAAGTGCGTAACAAAGATCAGGCTCACGCCCTGATCGCGCAGCTGGCGCATCAGGGTAAAAAGCATCTCCACTTCCTGGGTATCGAGGCTGGCGGTGGGTTCATCGAGGATCAGCACTTTCGCCGAGAGATCGATAGCGCGACAGATCGCCACGATCTGCTGCATCGCCACGGAAAAACGGTTCAGCGGTTCGCGCACGTCGAGAGAGAAGCCATACGATTCCATCAGCTTCGCGGCGCGCGCTTCCATCTCTTTGCGGCGCAGCAGGCCAAAACGTCTGGGCTCGCGGCCAATAAACAGGTTATCCGCTACCGACATGTTTGGCAGCAGGTTCACTTCCTGGTAGACCGTGCCGATCCCCAGTTGCTGCGCATGCGCGGTGTTTTTGGGCGAAATAGCATTACCTTCCAGCCAGATAGCGCCGCGATCGGCGTGATAGACCCCGGTCAGGGTTTTAATCAGCGTCGACTTCCCCGCCCCGTTTTCGCCGAGCAACGCCATGATCTCCCCCCGCCGCAGGCTGAAATCAACGTTATCCAGCGCCTTAACGCCAGGGAAAAATTTACTCAGGCCCTCTGTGCGGAGGATTTCCTGGTGTTGTTCGGTGGTCATGGTTTCCCCCTGCATTAAGCCGGATGACGCTACGCTTATCCGGCCTACAAATGAGCGTATCGTAGGCCGGGGAAGCGCAGCGCCACCCGGCAATGTCACTGATCAGTAGCCCATATTTTTCTTCTTCTCTAACTCTTCTTTCGCCGTGTCCGGCAGGTAGAGCGTGGATTTGGTGATGGTCAACTTCTCAGGCTGGGTGCCGTCTTTCTTGAATTTCTCCAGCGCATCGAATGCCGGGCCCGCCATGTTCGGCGTCAGCTCCACGCTGGCGTTCGCTTCGCCGTCAATCATCGCTTTGTAGATGTCCGGTACGCCGTCGATCGAGCCGGTGAGAATATCTTTGCCCGGCTTCAGGCCCGCTTCTTTGATGGCCTGGATGGCGCCGATCACCATGTCGTCGTTGTGGGCGTAAACCATGCAGATATTTTTGCCGTTATTTTCTGCCTTGATGAAGCTTTCCATGACCTCTTTACCTTTGCTGCGGGTGAAGTCGCCGGACTGAGAACGGATGATCTTGATGTTTGGTGCTTTGCCGATGGCCTCCGCGAAACCTTTCTTACGGTCGATAGCCACGCTCGCCCCGACGGTGCCCTGCAACTCAACCACGTTACACGGCTTGCCATCCACCTGCTTCACCAGCCAGTCACCAATCAGTTTGCCTTCCAGCACGTTATCGGCGGTGACGGTGGTCATATAGAGAGATTTGTCTTTTACGTCGATGGAACGGTCGAGCAAGAACACAGGAATTTCAGCCTCTTTAGCTTCCTTCAGCACCGGTTCCCAGCCCGTGGCAACAACCGGGGCGATAAAGATGGCATCCACGCCCTGAGCGATAAAAGAGCGCACCGCTTTAATCTGATTCTCTTGCTTTTGCTGACCATCGGCGATTTTCAGGGTAATACCGCGCTTTTCGGCCTCACTTTTCGCCACGTTCGTTTCAGCGGCGCGCCAGCCGGATTCAGATCCGACCTGCGAAAATCCAACGGTTAACGGTGCGGCCATCGCCATAGACGACATGGCTGCCGAAACTGCTGTAACAAGAAGTAAGCGCTTCCACATATGAACGTCCTCGTAGGGTAGGTTATTGTTGGTTAAAAGATGTTCTGCGGATGAACTATAGCCAATGGAATATGTTACGGATTGCGTTACATCACACTTCAGAAAAGTGAATAAAACGTTAATCACAAGTTTGTAATCGCTTTCATTTCCACATTTAAAATGCGGCTGAGTTTATGGATTATCCTGTCATGGAAACGGTCTGAAAAGTGAAAGCGCGAGGGAGATAAGACGAAAACAGGCGAAGACTTTCAGCGCCAGTTGGCTATAATACCTGCCACTTGTTTACCATCCATTTTAAAGGACACCGACATGAGCTTACTCAACGTCCCTGCGGGTAAAGAACTGCCAGAAGACATCTACGTTGTGATCGAAATCCCGGCCAACGCAGATCCAATCAAATACGAAATCGACAAAGACACCGGTGCGCTGTTCGTTGACCGTTTCATGTCTACCGCCATGTTCTATCCGTGCAACTACGGCTACATCAACCACACTCTGTCTCTGGACGGTGATCCGGTTGACGTACTGGTCCCAACACCATACCCATTGCAGCCAGGCTCCGTCATTCGCTGCCGACCTGTTGGCGTGCTGAAAATGACTGACGAAGCGGGTGAAGATGCGAAACTGGTTGCCGTACCGCACACCAAGCTGAGCAAAGAGTACGATCACATTAAAGATGTGAACGACCTGCCAGAGCTGCTGAAAGCGCAGATCGCCCACTTCTTCGAGCACTACAAAGATCTCGAAAAAGGCAAATGGGTTAAAGTTGAAGGCTGGGATAACGCAGAAGCGGCGAAAGCAGAAATCATCGCCTCTTTCGAGCGTGCTGCTAAGAAGTAATTCTTACTGCTGATACTAAGCCCCGCGCGTCGGGGCTTTTTTGTGCCTTTCGATGCGCCCGGCGGCGCTACGCTTGCACGGGCCTACAATCAGCAAGAGGCGCAAAACGATAACGCCACCTTACGGTGGCGCTGTCGTTTTTCAGAACTGGTCTCTGTCTAACCAGTTACCGCTTTCAATCAGCGTTAACCCGTCGACCGAACGTTGGTACACATACATCCATGCACTGCCGTAAGGCGTCTGGATCAACTGGCGAGCGTATTCACCGCCCCTGGTGCGCAAGGCATCAAGTTCGGCCAGCGTAGCATTATCAATACGATAAACCTCACCCTGTACCGTTCCGTTCCCCGGAACCGCGCCTGGATAGTGGCCCAGACTGTACAACTGGTAGTTTTCGATTGTGTAATTTCCCAGCAACTGGGCGTTGGTCATCCAGTGGCTGTTGCCTTGCTTGGTTCGTAAACTGCCATAAACAAATATTCGCATTGCTAAAACTCAAACTGATAGAGCAGATCAAGTGCCTGGTCTACGCCGGACACTGCTTCCAGATATAGCTTAGGCATCAGGCGATAACGTAACGTGAGTGTAGCCAGTGAGTCAAAGATCCCCACGCCATATTTTACCTGTAGACCCGGCAGTACATAGCCGCTGACCACTACCTGCGAAGAGTCACCCACGCCCTGAGTGTCCAGCGCCAGATTGCTTACGCCAAACGTCTCGCCGATTTTACCCACAACCTGACCACTTTGTGCAACCCCCAGACCGACTAACATCGATGTCATTGCCGCACCATCGCCCTGTTGGCTATCCAGACCCTGGCCGCGCAGCAGGTAGGAGAGCGCTTCCTGCTGCGACATGGCCGGGTCAGAGAAGATCTCTGCCTTAGGTTCATCGGCGGAGCCCGTCACGCGCACGCCCGCAATCACATCATCTTCGGTGGCTTCCGGGTTACGGATCGCTTCGATATTGAGTACCGGCTGATCCGGTGGGCCGGAGAACAGCAGCTCACCTTTACGCACAATCAAATCCTGACCGTAGGCATGGAAGCGCCCTTCAGGAATATTGATTTGTCCATTGAGGCCAAGCCCCTGTTGATCCTGCGCCACCTTCAGGTCACCCGTGAGTCTCGCCTTCAGCCCAAACGCGTCCAAACGCACGTTATTCCCCACGTGCACAATAAGATTACTATTGATCGGTATGCCAGCGCTCTTCTGTTCAACAGGTTTCAGATTTTCATTGAGCATAACTTCATCACTGGAGACGCCAACCGCGCTTTCCGGCACTTCGTGAACCACGATGCGCGCCCAGGGCACGTCGACGCGGCCGTCCAGGGTGAAGAGACTCGGCGTTGCCTCAAAGACCACGTCTGGCGACACGTCCAGGCGCACCATCGGCGGTACCGTGATACGCACCCTGCTGCCCTTGGCCGCAATACGGGCGCGCCAGTTGTCGAGCTGGCTCCAGTCTGCGTCACCATTCAGGTTGATTTGTCCCTGCTGTGTCAGCACTGAGCCACTGAGGGTTGAGCTTTGGCCGTTAAAGTTCATCGTCAGCTGGCTTGGCTGCATATCGAACGGCATAAAGTTACCGTCAATGTCCACGCCGTTTAACCGCATCTGGCCAAACAGCTGCGGGCTTTGCGCATCCCCCGCCAGACGCAGGTTGGCGCTGAGCATCCCCGCCGCCTTTTCTCCCCGCGAGAAAATCGGATTCACCATCGCCAGGTTGAAGTTGCGAATATTGACGTTGCCGCCGAGATTGCGCCGCCCTTGCGGATCGGTAATTTGCACCTGTCCGTCAAGCTGACCGTTGTTGGTCAGACGAATAAGCCATCCCAGTTCCGCACGATTGTTACGCAGGTCAGCGTTCACATTCAGGGTGTCGAACGCCACCGGCAGCGGCGCGTCATTGACCTCCTGCGTCACCTTCACGTTACGCCCGGAGAGGGTAACGCTGCCCTGCGGCAGTCCCTCTTTGGTGGTGTCCCACGCGACGTCCGCTTTACCGCTGAAGACCCCGCTGGCCTGGGTGGTTTCCGGCATAAACGGTTTCAGCATCGCCAGGTCAAAACGGTTGAGGTTGATCTGCGCGCGTCCTTCCGCGCCCGCATCAATGGTCTGCGGCACGCACAGCTCAGCATTCGGGTTGGTCCAGCAGTGTGGCCCAATGCTGATCTTTTGCTCCGCATTGCGGTAGTCCAGCGCGATGGATCGGGACAGCACCAGCGGGCCGACCGGCGTGCTGAAGCGGGTGTTATCCAGCACGCCCTTCCAGCGCGTTGCCTGGCGGTCAAAACTGCCCGTCAGGTGCAGCTGCCCGGAGACCGGCTCGCCCTGCACGCGCAGCTGGAGATCGTGCTGCTTTTCGTTACCTTTTGCCGCCAGCGTGACCAGACTGATGTTCACGTCCGGCTGGGAGATACGCTCCACGCGCAGGTCCAGGTTTCCGCCGATCTGATCGGTGGATTTCACGTCCCCTTCGACGCGCACGCGGGCAATGGAAAGTTCCTGCCAGCGCAGGTTATTGGCGGTGATGTCCGCCAGCAGCTGCGGCGCCTCCACTGTACCGCGAACCTTCACTAACCCCTTCGCCGTCCCGCCAAGACCCGGCAGGGCGTTATCGAGATTTGGCGCGTCGATGGTGGCATCCAGATCGAGATCTTTCACCCCCAGCTCGCCTTTGATATCTGCCGTGTTGCGGCCCAGCGCCACGTGCAGGCCCGGGATCACCCACTGGAGATAGCTGTTGCCCTTAAGCGAGCCCTCTACGTTGACTTTGTTCTGCTTCACATTACCGGTGAGCTTGAGTTCCGGCACGTCCATCTGCCAGGTGCCGCCGTACAGGCTACCGCGGGTTTTGATCAGACCATTCAGTTTTGACGGCCAGTCCGGGACTTCTTTAGCGGTGTTGATCCCGGTCAGCTTCAGCTCGCCGCGCCAGCTGATCGCCTGCTGCCAGTCGAGCAGCGCGGTCAGCTCGGTTTTCCCTTCCAGCGCCGCCACGGTCAGCTTGTCGAGGTTAACCTGCAACTCGTTACCCTTCGCATCCAGAGTAATATCGGCGGGCGGTACTCCCTGCCCCTTCACTGCCGTACGGAACGACAGCGTGTAGTCGGTCATTTTGCCACTCAGCTTCAGCTTTAGATCGTCGGCCTGGAACTGCTTTTCACCGGTGAACGGCCAGTAAAGCTGCTTGCTGACAATCTCAAGGTTGAGCGGTAGACCGGCCTCTGCCAGCTGGGTTTGCCCGCGCAGTACCATATCCACAGGGCCGGAGAGGTTCACGCCGAACTCCAGCTTCTCGCGCAGCGCGCCGCCGACTTTCACCTTCACCTTCTCGCCTTTCAGCGGATCGATGTTCAGGGCGCTGTTAAGGGTAATATCTACCGGCCAGTTATCGCGCAGCAGCGCATTGCCTGAGGCGTTTACCGACCCCTGGTTGGTATCGATATCCAGCGCGTCGAGCTTCATGTTGCCGTCGATACTGCTGACTTTAAGCAGCATGTTGAAGACCGTCAGATCGGTATCGCCGGTCAGACGCAGCTGCTCGCCCTTAAACTCTTCGATATTGAGGTTCAGCGGCAGATGCACGTCGGTCATCTCCGGCAGAACCGGTTTCGAGAAGAGATCTTTCAGCGTTTCACCCAGCGGTTTTTCTTCCGGCTGCGGGTTCTGGATCTTCGGCTCGACGATCTCTTCCTGCGCCACGTCGGCCACCTTCGGCAGCGCAATCAGCAGCCCTTGCAGGGAGGTTGGGGTCAGGGTGAGGTTTTTCTCCTGCCAGCGCAGACCGGAGGTGAAATCCATCACCGATACCGTCGTGTCGTCGATTTTGATATTGACGTTATCCAGCGCGACCCGGTAGAGCGCAATCGGGTACGGCGTGGAGAGGTTCAGCGGGCCGCTGTCCTCTTCCTCGACAGGCTCAGACTTCGGCATTTTTTTGGAGTCTATCGCCACATTCACATCTTTTAGCGACAGATCGTTTACGCACAGCTGGCTATCCCGCAGGCAGCCGAGCTTGACCGCCAGATGAAACTCGCCCGCGTTCACCGCCACGCCGGGCTGTTCATAACGAATATTCTTCAGGCGCAGATCGCGCCAGCCGCCCGTCACCTGGCCGATTTCAAGCCCTGGCACCCAGCGGTTCGCGGCGTTAAACAGCAGATGCAGGCCCGTGGTGGTACCCACCAGAAATGCCACCGTGCCGAGCAGTAATACGATAAAAATCAGCACTCCGAGGCTTATCTTCTTCCATAAACTCATAATTCAGGCCCCAGACCGATGTAAAACTGTAAACCGTGTTCTTCTTTGTCGCCCACCGGAACGGCGAAATCGAGCTTGATCGGCCCGACCGGTGACTGCCAGCGCACGCCCACACCCGCGCCGGTTTTGAAATCGCTGCGGCGGATGTCGTTCACCGCCTCGCCGCTGTCGACAAACATGGCGCCCCACCATTTGCCGCTGACGTTGTACTGATACTCCAGCGAGCCGGTCGCCAGTTTAGAGGCCCCGGTCAATTGGCCTTTCTCGTTTTCAGGTGAGATCGATTTGTACTTATAGCCGCGAATGCTGCGGTCGCCCCCGGCGAAGAAACGCAGATCTGGCGGAACGCGTTCGAAGTCACCGGTTTCGATCCAGCCCAGATTGCCGCGAACCACAAAGCGGTGCTTATCGTAGAGGGTACGGATCCAGACGTTTTGCGCCTGCACGACGGAGAAATCCACGTCTGAGCCCCAGGCGGAGTTGGAATAATCGATGGAGTAGCGCTGAGAATCGCCCCAGGTCGGCATCAGGCCACCGCGCGAGCGGGTACGGCTGATCATCACGCCCGGATAAAGCAGCATGGTGGTGTTGGTGACGTTTGCCTGAGTAAAGTGGTCAAGGCTCCAGCGCAGGTTAATGGCGCGCTGCCAGCCGCTGGAGAGATCCCAGAAGCGTGATACCGCAAGCGTCGTCGAATCCTGCTCGGTATCGTTCAAATCGGTACGTTTAAAGCCGCCCTGCACGAGGTAGTATTGCTCAAGCGGATTTTTCAGCAGCGGCATTTTATAGCTGAAGTCCAGCTGCTGTTCAGGCGCAGACAGGCTGAGGCTGGTGGTCAGGCTGTGACCGTAGGAGTTCATCCACGGTTTTTTCCACGAGGCTTTCACGCGCGGGCCGACGTCCGTGGAGTAGCCGACACCGGTCTCAATGGTGTTCTCGGTGCGCGGTGAGACCACGCCATGCAGCGGTAACACTTTCGTTTTACGGGATTTATCAAATTGCGGTGCCACCACCACGGAGTTAAACCAGCCGGTGGCAGATAAACGACGGTTCAGCTCGCCCAGGTCGCTAGACTGGTAGTAGTCGCCCTTTTTGAACGGCACCAGGTTTTGCAGATACTCATCACGGATTTGCGATCCTTCAAAGGTTACATCGCCAAACCGATAGCGCTCGCCGCTGTCGTAATCGATATCCCAGAATGCCTGACGTCGTTCAAGCGCAACGCCCAGCTGGCTTTTGTTGAACTGGCTGTCAAAGTAGCCTTTGCGCAGCGAAACGCTGGTTAAGGATTTTTTAAAGCGATCGTAATCCCCGTGATTAAGCACGGTGCCCACTTTCGGGCGGTTGCTGAGCAGATCAAGGTAGTCACGATCCGTGCGTGCACCGCCGCGCAGCACCACGTTCGTGCCGCCAATCAGGACGGGTTCTCCCGGCGAGACGCGGGCAATCAACACCTGACGTCCTTTAGCCGGCGGCGGCCGTAAATCGAAATCAATGGTGGGTTCGTAGTACCCCAACGCCTTTAAGCCTTCGCGAATGGCGTCATCCACGCGCGCGCGAAAACGCCGATCCGGCGTGACTTCATCGCTCTGGATGGTGGAAAGCTGCGCACGCACGTTTTTTTCCAGCGCCCCGGATAACCCCTCAACCTGCAAACGGACATTCGCCGCGCTGGCAATCCCGCTTGTCAGCATTAAACTGACTAAACATAACTGGCGGATCTTTGTCACGTTTTCTCCTGAATATCCCTGTTTCCACCCTGGAAGCAAATGCAGTGCCGCTCCGCGGCAAAATACGGCCTGAAAGCCAAAAACCCAAATTACGGGTTGAAAAAGGGCCTAACACCCAAATATTTCTTATGATTAAATCTAGACTCATTCATCGCATTTATTGTGTTCAATTAAACGCTTCGTGACAACCTTAACCGAAACAACGCTACCCCGGAGGCCCCACCGTGAGTTTATTTGATAAAAAGCATCTGGTATCACAAGCCGATGCGTTACCGGGACGCAACACCCCTATGCCAGTGGCGACATTACACGCCGTAAACAACCATTCAATGACAAACGTTCCTGATGGAATGGAGATCGCCCTGTTTGCCATGGGCTGCTTCTGGGGCGTAGAACGCCTGTTCTGGCAACTGCCGGGCGTGTACAGCACCGCTGCGGGCTACACCGGAGGATATACGCCTAACCCAACCTACCGCGAAGTCTGTTCCGGTGAGACCGGTCATGCTGAAGCGGTGCGTGTGGTGTATGACCCGAGCGTCATCAGCTATGAACAGCTGCTCCAGGTGTTCTGGGAAAATCATGACCCGGCGCAGGGCATGCGTCAGGGTAACGATCACGGCACCCAATACCGCTCGGCCATCTATCCGCTCACCCCTGAGCAGGAGGCTGCGGCCCACGCCAGCCTGACGCGTTTCCAGGAAGCGATGCAGGCAGCCGGTGATAAACGTCAGGTCACGACGGAAATCGCTACTGCGAAACCGTTCTACTATGCCGAAGACGACCACCAGCAGTACCTGCATAAAAATCCGTACGGCTACTGCGGCATTGGCGGCATCGGCGTCTGTCTGCCTCCACAGCAGGACTGATTACAACATCAGCGCCACGCGAGCCGCGTGGCGCGCCTGTAAGCAAAAGTGTCAGTTCATTACTTAACCACTCTCTGCCTTTTCATCCGGCCACTTTTTGCCGAAAACGTGACCTCTGGCAGATTTACACGCCTTTACGCTATACTACCGCTGAAATAATCGGCTCAACGCTACGAGCTGAGTTCAATGTGTCTTCACACGAATGGTATCAACTCCCCTTCTGAGGATCTGGCGAGAAGCCGGATAAACTATGTTAAACAGTATTTTAGTAATACTTTGTCTTATTGCCGTCAGTGCATTTTTCTCGATATCGGAGATCTCGCTGGCTGCCTCCCGTAAAATCAAACTGAAGCTGCTTGCCGACGAGGGCAACATCAACGCATCACGCATTCTGAAAATGCAGGAAAACCCAGGCATGTTCTTTACCGTGGTGCAGATTGGCCTGAACGCGGTCGCCATTCTTGGCGGTATCGTGGGCGATGCAGCATTTTCTCCGGCGTTTTATAGCCTCTTTGTAAAGTACATGTCCGCAGAGCTGGCCGAGCAGTTGAGCTTCATCCTCTCCTTCTCGCTGGTCACCGGTTTGTTCATTCTATTCGCGGACCTGACCCCGAAACGCATCGGTATGATTGCGCCAGAAGCTGTGGCTTTGCGTATCATCAACCCGATGCGCTTCTGCCTGTATGTCTTCCGTCCGCTGGTGTGGTTCTTCAACGGCCTGGCGAACGTCATTTTCCGCATCTTCAAGCTGCCGATGGTGCGTAAAGACGACATCACCTCCGACGATATTTATGCGGTGGTGGAAGCCGGGGCGCTGGCAGGCGTGCTGCGCAAGCAGGAGCACGAGCTGATCGAGAACGTTTTCGAACTGGAATCCCGTACCGTGCCGTCCTCCATGACCGGCCGTGAGAACATCATCTGGTTCGATCTGCATGAAGACGAGCAGAGCCTGAAGACCAAAGTGGCGCAGCATCCGCACTCCAAGTTCCTGGTCTGTAACGAAGATATCGACCATATCATCGGCTATGTGGACTCCAAAGACCTGCTGAACCGCGTACTGGCAAACCAGAGCCTGGCGCTGAACAGCGGCGTGCAGATCCGCAACACCCTGATTGTGCCGGACACCCTGACGCTCTCCGAAGCGCTGGAAAGTTTCAAAACCGCCGGTGAAGACTTCGCGGTGATCATGAACGAATATGCGCTGGTGGTGGGCATTATCACCCTCAACGACGTCATGACGACGCTGATGGGCGACCTGGTCGGCCAGGGGCTGGAAGAGCAAATTGTGCAGCGTGATGAGAACTCATGGCTGATCGATGGTGGTACGCCGATTGAAGATGTCATGCGCGTGCTCGACATCGACGAGTTCCCGCAGTCCGGAAACTACGAGACCATCGGCGGCTTTATGATGTTTATGCTGCGTAAGATCCCGAAACGTACCGACTCGGTGAAATTCTCTGGCTTCAAGTTTGAAGTGGTGGATATTGATAACTACCGCATCGACCAACTGCTGGTAACGCGCATTGATAGTAAACCGACCGTGCTGGTACCGAAGCTGCCAGATGCGGAAGATAAGGTGTCGGCGTAACCCTTTGTATGTCCCACAAACATCAACGGCTCCCATCGGGAGCCGTCTTTTTAACTACTACTGCATAGCACGTTGGTTAAGCCATCTCAGTTTGCAGACGCATAACCTGACGGTTGACTTCGGACATCACAGACAAGTGCTGTTTGTCCTTCACTTTCGGGATAAGGATTTTGCCCTTATCGAACTCAAAAGCGCCAACATCCTTGATATACAACCGTCCACGGAACAGGATCTTCACGTACTTCGCCACCTGAAGCGGGTTGTAGCGTTGGAAAATTTTCATTCTTGTATCTCCTGCGAATCATACGCCCTTGCGGTGCCACAATCGGCCCGACTGTCCTGAGCGCAAATTTTGATGCCCAATGACTATAGACCAGAACCTCGTACTTACCCAGTGTGCATAAGTTTATTTACCGTTTGATTACAATTATTCAGAATAATCTTTGCAAAGCGTGATACAGAGCAGTATATGCCGTCGTTTTTGCGTGGATATGTGCGTTCGCCCGCAAACTGGCATCGGGATTGCGGGAAAAGCCCATTGATCGCACTTATGATTAAAAGCGCATGACCAAGTGGTCGGATCACCTGCTCACAATAAGGAAACACCATGACCCTACGTAACCTCCTGGCAGCAGCTTGCCTGTTGCTGCCGCTGATGGCTTCCGCACACAACATTGAAAAAGGACAACGTGTCCCGCCGGTCGGCATTGCTGACCGGGGAGAATTGATTCTCGACAATGATAAGTTTAGCTACAAAGCCTGGAATAGCGCGCAGCTTGCGGGCAAAGTGAGAGTTGTACAGCATATTGCCGGACGTACATCCGCTAAAGAGAAAAACGCCACCCTCGTGGAAGCGATCAAGGCCGCAAAACTCCCGCACGATCGCTACCAGACCACCACCATCGTGAATACCGACGACGCGATTCCCGGCTCCGGGATGTTTGTGCGCTCAAGCCTTGAGAGCAATAAGAAGCTCTATCCCTGGTCGCAGTTTATTGTCGACAGCAACGGCGTGACGCGTAAGGCGTGGCAGCTGGAAGAAGAGAGTTCAGCGATTGTTGTGCTGGACAAAAACGGTCGCGTACAGTGGGTTAAGGACGGCGCGCTGACGCAGGATGAGGTGCAGCAGGTAGTAGCCCTGCTGCATAAGCTACTGGCTCAGTAAAGTGACACCCTGAAGCCAGGGTTGAGGAATGACTCGCGCGGGGTGTAGTCCAGTGGCTTACCCTGCCAGTCATGCACATGCGCGCCTGCGGCCGCAGCCACCGCATGCCCTGCCGCCGTATCCCAGACGTTCGTCGGCCCGAAACGGGGGTACAACTGCGCCTGCCCTTCCGCCACCAGACAGAACTTCAGCGACGAGCCAATCGACGTCGTCTGGTGTTCCCCCAGCTGTTGCAGGTACTCCTCCAGCTCGCTGTCGCTGTGCGAGCGGCTGATCACCACCAGCGGAGGACGGGCATCTCGCACCTGGATCTGCTTACGCACGCCGCACTCTTCCTTCCAGGCTTTACCTTCCGCCGCGCTGTACATCACCTTCATCACCGGGGCATAAACCACGCCAAGCACCGCCTTTCCTTTTTCAATCAGGGCGATATTCACGGTAAATTCACCGTTACGCTTGATGAACTCTTTCGTGCCGTCCAGCGGGTCCACCAGCCAGTAACGCTGCCAGTGCTGACGTTCGTCCCAGCCCTGGGGCGCTTCTTCAGAAAGGACCGGAATATCCGGCGTCAGGGTCTGCAAACCTTTCAGGATCACCGTATGCGCCGCGATATCCGCCGCCGTCACCGGGGAGTCGTCTGCTTTGCTGACAACATCCATCGGTTTCGCACCGTCGTACACCTGCATAATGGCATCACCCGCATCCCGTGCGAGCTGACAAATTTGATCTAACATTCTCCACCTCTTCGTTAACGCAGTGGGCATAACTTATTGTTTTAGTTATATCGTAATGTGAACAATTCCGCTATCTGTGAAGCAATTCTGGTTTCAGCGTTCTTTTTTCTGGCAGCATTCACACTTCTGTAAGCAACAAATACTACATACATACTCTTTTGTGGCTTGGATCGAAAAAAGGACTCCTCAGATGATTAAGTTTAGCGCAACGCTCCTGGCAACGCTGATTGCGGCAAGCGTTCAGGCAGCGACGGTGGATCTCCGCATTCTGGAAACCACCGATCTGCACGGCAACATGATGGACTTCGATTACTACAAAGATACGCCTGTCGAAAAATTCGGACTGGTACGTACGGCAAGTTTGATCAACGCCGCCCGCGGTGAAGTGAAAAACAGCGTGCTGGTCGATAACGGGGACTTAATTCAGGGCAGCCCGCTCAGCGACTACATGGCGGCGAAGGGGCTGAAGAAAGGCGAGATCCATCCTGTTTATAAGGCAATGAATACGCTGGACTATGCCGTCGGCAACCTGGGCAACCACGAATTTAACTACGGCCTGAAATACCTGCACGATGCGCTGGCAGGGGCAAAATTCCCGTACGTTAATGCCAATATCATCGACGTTAAGACGAAAAAGCCGCTCTTTACCCCTTACCTGATTAAAGAGACCGAGGTTGTCGACCAGGACGGTAAAAAACAGACGCTGAAAATCGGCTATATCGGCTTTGTGCCTCCGCAGATCATGACGTGGGATAAAGCCAACCTCGACGGGAAAGTAACCGTCAACGACATTACCGAAACGGCGCGCAAATACGTGCCGGAGATGCGGGCGAAAGGCGCAGATGTGGTGGTCGTTGTGGCCCACTCTGGCCTCTCGGCCGACCCGTATCAGGCGATGGCTGAGAACTCCGTGTAT
Source organism: Enterobacter cloacae complex sp. XAL002 (assembly GCF_049236805.1). Taxonomy (NCBI): domain Bacteria; kingdom Pseudomonadati; phylum Pseudomonadota; class Gammaproteobacteria; order Enterobacterales; family Enterobacteriaceae; genus Enterobacter; species Enterobacter cloacae complex sp. XAL002. The sequence continues at coordinate 77,240 of NZ_JBMKJN010000013.1, read as the reverse complement.
TACCTCAGCCAGGTACCGGGCGTCGATGCGATCCTGTTTGGTCACGCCCACGCCGTCTTCCCGGGCAAAGATTTCGCCAGTATCAAAGGCGCGGACATCGAAAAAGGGACGCTCAACGGTGTGCCATCGGTGATGCCGGGCATGTGGGGCGACCACCTTGGCGTGGTAGATCTGGTGCTGAATAACGACAGCGGGAGCTGGAAAGTCACGCAGTCGAAAGCGGAAGCGCGTCCGATTTATGATGCCGCTGCAAAAAAATCCCTGGCCGAAGAAGATAAAAAGCTGGTCGACGTCCTGAAGCATGACCACGACGCAACGCGTGAATTTGTCAGCAAGCCGATCGGTAAATCGGCTGATAACATGTACAGCTTCCTCGCGCTGGTACAGGATGACCCGACCGTGCAGGTAGTCAACATGGCGCAGAAAGCCTATGCCGAGCACTATATTCAGGGCGATCCGGATCTGGCCAATCTGCCGGTTCTGTCTGCCGCGGCGCCATTCAAAGTGGGCGGGCGTAAGAACGATCCGGCCAGCTACGTTGAGGTGGAAAAAGGCCAGCTGACCTTCCGTAATGCCGCCGATCTCTACCTCTATCCCAACACCCTCGTGGTGGTGAAAGCCACCGGGAAAGAGGTGAAGGAGTGGCTGGAGTGCTCTGCCGGACAGTTCAACCAGATCGATCCGCACAGCAGCAAACCGCAGTCGCTGATAAACTGGGACGGTTTCCGCACCTACAACTTCGACGTGATCGACGGCGTGGAATATCAGATTGATGTAACCCAGCCCGCGAAATATGACGGCGAATGTCAGGCCATTAATCCGCAGGCAGAACGCATCAAACACCTGACCTTCAACGGCAAAGCGATTGATCCGAATGCCTCTTTCCTGGTGGTGACCAACAACTACCGCGCCTATGGCGGTAAGTTTGCCGGTACGGGTGACAGCCACATCGCCTTTGCCTCGCCGGATGAGAACCGTTCGGTGCTGGCGGCGTGGATTAGCGCGGAGTCGAAAAAAGCGGGTGAAATTCATCCGGCGGTGGATAACAACTGGCGTCTGGCGCCGATCCACAGCGACACGACGCTGGATATTCGCTTTGAGACATCACCGTCCGATAAAGCAGCCGCGTTTATCAAGGATAAGGCGCAGTATCCGATGAAACAGGTCGCGATGGATGATATTGGGTTCGCGATTTATCAGATGGATTTGAGCAGGTAGCGATGATTGTGCCGGGTGGCGCTTGCGCTTGCCCGGCCTACGGGATCGAGGATTGCGGGTAGGCCGGGTAAGGCGAAGCCGCCACCCGGCATTTCATGCCGCACGATCGTCCCGATTCGCCATCACCTTCGGCGTATTCACCTCAATCCAGTCAGCCAGCGCGGCCACCTTCTCGCTCACCTCCAGCCCCATCGGCGTCAGGCTATATTCCACGTGCGGCGGCACAACCGGATAAGAAACGCGATCGACAAACCCGTCCTGCTCCAGCGCCTGAAGCGACTGGGCCAGCATCTTCTCGCTCACACCGCCCAGCTTGCGGCGCAGATCGCTAAAACGATGCGTCCCCTGACGTAACGCCACCAGGATCAGCACGCCCCAGCGGCTGGTAACATGTTTGAGCACTTCCCGTGACGGGCACTGTTCTGCAAAGAGATTGCCATCGCGCATTTGCTCGCTGAGCGTCGGTATCGGTGTTTTCATACTTACCTTTTTGTGCGTACTTACTAAAAGTTAGTTATGGTGATAGTGTGCCACAACACCAGACAAACACGAAGGAGATTCATCATGATCGCGATTACCGGCGCAACCGGCCAGCTTGGCCAACACGTTATTGAAGAACTGCTGAAAACCGTTCCGGCCAGCCAGATCGTGGCTATTGTGCGTAGCCCGGCAAAAGCCGACGCCTTAAGCCAGCGGGGAATTGTGGTACGTCAGGCGGACTATACCGACCAGGCCGCGTTCACCACCGCCCTGAACGGCGTGGATAAGCTTCTGCTTATCTCCTCCAGCGAAGTGGGCCAGCGCGCCGTACAGCACCAGAACGTGATAAACGCCGCCAAAGCCGCCGGGGTGAAATTCATCGCCTATACCAGCCTGCTGCATGCGGACAGATCCCCGCTGGGTCTGCACGTTGAGCACGTCGAAACCGAAAATGCACTGGCGGCTTCAGGCGTGCCTTACGCCCTGCTGCGCAACGGCTGGTACACCGAAAACTACCTGGCAAGCGCGCCGCCAGCGCTGGAACACGGCGTATTTATAGGTGCCGCAGGCGAAGGCAAAATTGCCTCTGCGACCCGTGCGGATTACGCGGCGGCTGCGGCAAAAGTGATTTCTGAAGAGGGTCACGCCGGCAAGGTGTATGAACTGGCAGGTGACAATGCCTGGACGCTGAGCGAACTGGCTGCGGAGCTGAGCAAGCAGAGCGGTAAGCCGGTAACGTATCAGAACCTCAGCGAAGCCGATTATGCCGCTGCACTGAAAGGCGTTGGTCTGCCTGCCGGGCTGGCGGAGATGCTGGCGGATTCCGATACCGGTGCGTCCAAAGGCGGCCTGTTTGACGACAGCCGTACCCTGAGCAAACTGATTGGCCGTCCGACCACGCCGCTGGCGGAGAGCATCAAAGCCATTCTGTAATTGTTAAGAATTGGTTATTTTTTGTGGCATCCCTTCGGGTCATCTCGGATAATGAAGCGATGACCCACAAGGAGGCTCACCGTGCAAGGCGTACCGGAACAGTTTACTGATGAGAGAGACAGCGCGCGCTTTCGCCATCTGGCGCAGTTGCCGGGTCTGGAGCTATATCACGCGCATATTGCTGACTACGCCTTTGAGCCTCACACGCATGAAGCCTTCGGTATCGGCACCATTGAAACCGGCGCCGAACGCTTCCGTTACCGCGGAACCCAACACTTAGCCGCTGAAAAATCGGTCGTGACCATGAACCCGGACGAGATCCACACGGGCGAATCCGCCACCGAAGGCGGCTGGCGCTACCGGATGGTCTATATCGAACCCGACCTGCTGGAAGAAGTCACCGGCCTGCGCCACTGGTGGTTTAGCGACGTGACCCGCCACGACCCGCTGCGCTCGCAGCAAATTGGCCAGCTGATTTACGGCCTTTGGCATACGAACGATGCGCTGGCACAAAAAGGGTTGCTGCTGGATCTGATTGAGACGTTCCAGCCGCTGGCCCGTCACGCGCCGGTAGCCCGGGAGGGCGCGCACCGCTTCGAGCGCGTTCGCGACTATCTGCACGACAACTATATGCGCGCGCTCACCCTGGACGAACTGGCGAGCGTCGTGTCGCTCAGCCCGTACCATTTCCAGCGCCAGTTTAAGGCCCATTTTCACGTCACCCCACACCAGATGCTGATGGCCATCCGGCTGTGGCGCGCCAAAGCATTCCTCACCCACGGCATGCCTGCCGCCGAGGTGGCCGCCGCAACGGGGCTGACCGATCAGTCTCACCTGACCCGCGCCTTTACCCGCCGCTACGGCATTACGCCCGTGCGTTACCAGAAGCAGGTTTCGCCGCGCTAATGCGCAACCTCATACAATACGCGTGCATCTGTGCCTCCTACACTGGCTACAACATGTATTACTGTGGACGAAAAGATGATTAGTGGCGTGTTGTATGCCCTGCTTGCAGGGTTGATGTGGGGGCTGATTTTCGTCGGCCCGCTGATTGTGCCTGAGTACCCGGCAATATTGCAGTCGACCGGACGCTATCTGGCGCTGGGGCTTATTGCCGTGCCGCTGGCATGGCTGGGGCGTGCGCGTCTGCGCCAGCTGAGTTGCCAGGACTGGCTCACCGCGCTGTGGCTGACCATGATGGGTAATCTTATCTACTACGTCTGCCTGGCGAGCGCCATTCAGCGTACCGGTGCGCCGGTGTCGACCATGATTATCGGCACGCTGCCGGTGGTCATTCCGGTTTTCGCAAACCTGCTTTATAGCCAGCGAGACGGCAAACTGGCGTGGTCAAAAATGGTGCCTGCGCTGGTATGCATCGCCGTGGGGCTGGTGTGCGTGAATATTGCCGAGCTACGCCACGGCCTCGAAAACTTCAGCTTGTGGCGTTACGGTTCTGGGATCTTTCTGGCGGTTATTTCAGTTGTCTGCTGGGCCTGGTATGCCCTGCGCAACGCACGCTGGCTGCGGGAAAACCCGGATAAACATCCGATGATGTGGGCGACGGCGCAGGCGCTGGTCACGCTTCCTGTCTCGTTGCTGGGCTATGTGGGTGCATGTATCTGGCTGGGTAGCCAGCATCCGGATTTCGCCCTGCCCTTCGGACCGCGCCCGTGGGTATTCGTCGGGTTAATGGTCGCCATTGCCGTGCTCTGTTCGTGGGTTGGCGCGCTGTGCTGGAACATTGCCAGCCAGAAGCTGCCGACGGTGATACTGGGGCCGCTGATTGTCTTTGAAACGCTGGCCGGGCTGCTCTATACCTTCCTGATGCGCCAGAGCGTGCCGCCGCTGCTAACGGCCTGCGGGATCGCGCTGCTGGTCGTTGGGGTGGTGATTGCGGTGAGAGCGAAGCCGGAAAAACCGATGGTCGTTCCGGCGTCGGAGGGGTGAGCTTTTCGACCAGCGGCGCTTAGCTTGCAGGGCCTACAAAACCGTAGGCCGGGTAAGCGTCAGCGCCACCCGGCACAGTATCAGAACGTTTCCCAGTTCGCTTCAGACGCCGCTACGGGCTGCGCTTTAGGTACATAGGTCTTTACTGGCGCGGCTTTCACCGCCTGGTTACGGGTGATCTTAAACACCGCCACCGCGTCGTTCAGGCGCGCGGCCTGATCTTCCAGCGCCGCCGCCGCCGCCGCAGACTCCTCCACCAGCGAGGCGTTCTGCTGGGTAACGCGATCCATCTCCGCCACCGCCTGGCCCACCTGGTCGATACCGCGGCTCTGTTCGTCGGAGGCCGACGCAATCTCACCCATGATGTCAGTCACGCGCGTAACTGCATTGACGATCTCTGCCATCGTCGCGCCCGCTTCATTTACCAGCTGAGAGCCCGCGTTAACGCGCTCGCCGGAATCATCGATCAGGGCTTTGATCTCTTTCGCCGCCTGAGCGCTGCGCTGGGCAAGGGTACGCACCTCACCCGCGACAACCGCGAAGCCACGCCCCTGCTCGCCCGCACGCGCCGCTTCTACCGCCGCGTTCAGCGCCAGAATATTGGTCTGGAAGGCAATGCCATCGATTACGTTGGTAATTTGCGCAATTTTGCTGGAACTGGTGGCGATTTCGTCCATGGTGCGCACCACGCCTTCTACCACATTTCCGCCCTTCTTCGCGGTGGAGGAGGCGTCCAGCGCCAGACGAGAAGCCTGACGCGCGTTATCGGCGTTTTGCTTCACGGTGGCGGTTAACTGTTCCATGCTGGCTGCCGTCTCTTCCAGAGAAGCGGCCTGCTGCTCGGTGCGAGACGAGAGATCGTTGCTGCCCGCCGAGATTTCACCCGCGCCGGTGTAGATGGTATCTGCGCCTTCACGCACTACGCCCACCGTGTTGGCCAGCGCAGTCTGCATCTCCTGAACGTTGCGCGCCAGGATCGCCATTTCATTTTTACCCTCAGCCTGAATCGGCTGGGTTAAATCCCCTGCCGCAATGGCGCGGATATGGCTGATCACCTCTTCCAGCGGCAGCAGCAGCACGCGGCGCATCGCAATCCAGCTGGACATAATCACCGCGATCACCAGCAGCATCACCGCAGAGAGGATCCACAGAATGCGTTTGTAGTCGCTTTCATTGTCTTTGATGCCTTTGTCGGTGAGCGCGGCCTGCGCCTCGCGCCATTCGCGATAGACCTTTTGCATCGCGGTCTGCTTCTGTTCGGCATTTTGTTTGAACATATCTTCCAGATTGCCCTGCCCCAGCAGAACGTTCATTTGCGTCAGCGTGGCGGAGTAGATGCGGTAGTGCTCTTCCAGCCTGTCGGCCAGGTGCTCGTCCATACCCGGCGTTTCCGGCAGCGCGTAATATTTATCGTAATGTGTCTGGGCATCTGCCAGCAGGTTTTTCGCGGTATTGACCAGCTCGTTCAGCTGCCCGCCGTTAATCTGCGACGCCATGCTGCTTTGCAGGCGCAGCATGCCGCGGTTAAGGGTGACACGCGCCTGATTCAGGCTGATCCAGGCGTCGGTAAACTCCGCGACGTTCTGGCTGGAAAGCTGAGAAACGGTGAAGTTCTCTTTGTCGTTATTGAGCGCATTAATGAAAATGCCGGCGGAGATCAGTTGCATGATGCCGAGCACAAGCAGCACCGAAATCAAAAGAGTAATGACTTTTATACGTTTAAACATGCGTTGCCTTTTTTATATACAGGTATTGTCTGACCTGTATCTATCGGCACGCGCGGCAGGTTGTTTACTGTTTCTCCACCTTTAAAAACTTTCGAAAGCCCTTTTCTGCATTCAATCAGCAAGTTAAAAGCACGCTTTTTTTTGTGATCCCCTTCTCATTTTTACCCTTGCCTCTAAAGGGTTATAGTATCCACATAAAGATGCATTTAAAATGCATCTTATATTCCTGATGATGAGGTAACTGCTATGGCCTTCCGCGACCAACCCTTAGGCGAGCTGGCGCTCTCCATCCCTCGCGCTTCAGCGCTGTTCCGTAAATACGATATGGATTACTGCTGCGGCGGTAAGCAAACGCTGGCGCGCGCAGCGTCGCGTAAAGAGCTGGATGTAGAAGCTATCGAAGCGGAGCTGGCTAAGCTGGCAGAACAGCCTGTCGACAAAGACTGGCGCACCGCGCCGCTGGCTGAAATCATCGACCATATCATTGTGCGTTACCACGACCGTCACCGCGAACAGCTGCCGGAGCTGATTTTACAGGCCACCAAAGTTGAGCGCGTTCACGCCGATAAACCTTCCGTACCGCGCGGCCTGGCAAAATACCTGACCATGCTGCACGAAGAACTATCCAGCCACATGATGAAAGAGGAGCAGATCCTCTTCCCGATGATCAAACAGGGCATGGGCAGCCAGGCAATGGGGCCCATCAGCGTGATGGAAAGCGAACATGATGACGCCGGCGAACTGCTGGAAGTGATCAAACACACCACCCACAATGTCACACCGCCGCCAGAGGCGTGCACCACCTGGAAAGCGATGTACAACGGCATCAACGAGATGATCGACGATCTGATGGAACACATCAGTCTTGAGAATAATGTTCTGTTCCCGCGTGCATTATCGGGTAAATAAAAAAGCCCGGTGGCGCTAGCGCTTACCGGGCCTACAACGTCCTCGAACGTAGGCCGGGTAAGCGTCAGCGCCACCCGGCAACATGCTTAACGCATGCCAGCCATCCGTTTCTTACCGATAAACAGCCAGCCCAGCCCCAGCGCAATAAACCACAGCGGCGTGACGATGAGCGCCTGACGGGTATCTTCTTCCAGCGTCAGTAGCACCAGCACGAAGACGAAGAACGCCATGCACACCCAGCACATCAGCTTGCCCAGTGGCATCTTGTAGATCGACTTCTCATGCAGATGTGGACGCTGTTTGCGGTACACCAGGTATGAGCAGAGGATGATGGTCCAGACGAACATAAACAGGATCGCCGACACCGTGGTGATCATCGTGAACGCGCCGATTACGCTCGGGTTAACGTAGAGCATCACCACACCGCCCAGCAGACAGATGCAGGAGAAGGTCAGCCCTTTCGCCGGTACCGCACGTTTAGACAGTTTGGCGAACGCGCTCGGGGCAACGCCCTCCTGCGCCAGACCAAACAGCATACGGCTGGTGGAGAAGACGCCGCTGTTCGCGGAAGAGGCTGCAGAGGTCAGCACCACGAAGTTAATCAGGCTCGCGGCAGCAGGCAGCCCCACCAACACGAACAGCTCGACGAACGGGCTCTTGGTTGGCACTACTGAGCTCCATGGCGTCACGGACATAATGATGATCAGCGCGAACACGTAGAACATGATGATACGCAGCGGAATGGAGTTGATCGCGCGCGGCAGGGATTTCTCCGGATCTTTAGTTTCCGCCGCCGTGGTTCCCACCAGCTCAATCCCGACAAACGCGAACACCGCAATCTGGAAACCGGCGAAGAAGCCGCTGATGCCTTTCGGGAACCAGCCGCCATCATTCCACAGATGGGCAAACGAGGCCTGAACGCCAGTTGGCGACTGGAAGTGCGTCAGCACCATTACCAGCCCGACGACAATCAGCGCGATGATGGCGACGATTTTGATCATCGCGAACCAGAACTCCATCTCACCGAACATTTTAACGGTCGCGAGGTTGAGGCTCAGCAGCAGGACAATCACCGCCAGCGAGGCCACCCAGTCCGACAGGCCGGGGAACCAGAATTGGGCGTAGGCCGTAATAGCGACAACATCCGCCATGCCGGTAACCACCCAGCAGAACCAGTAGGTCCAGCCGGTAAAATAGCCCGCCCACGGGCCAAGCAGGTCTGACGCGAAGTCGCTGAAGGATTTGTATTCGAGGTTCGAGAGCAGCAATTCACCCATTGCACGCATCACGAAAAAGAGCATAAAACCGATGATCATATAAACGAAGATGATCGACGGGCCTGCAAGACTGATGGTTTTGCCCGAGCCCATAAACAGCCCTGTGCCGATGGCGCCGCCAATGGCAATGAGCTGAATGTGACGGTTCGTGAGATTTCGCCGTAGCGACTGTTCAGACGTCGCCTCTTCTGCGGCGGCGACTTTGACCTGATCTACCATGTGATATTTTCCTGTTTATGCCTGTCTGTGTTGTTAAGGCTCTTCTGGCCTTTAAATACGCCAAAAAAATGACGTTCCCTTTGTAAGGGCTTATCGATAGTAGGTAAGAATCGGCGGGATGAATACTATGATTTGAATATTATGTTAATAATATGTTGAAAGTGAGTGTCATATCACTCATACAGCGCGAAACAGCTCACAAAAATACACGTAACAGTTTCGTTTGCAATACAAAATGTTGATTCCGTCGTAACTCCAGGTTTTATCGCTATTTTCCTCTCCCCGATCGGAGAGAGGAAAATAAGAAAAACCGATTACAGGATTTCCAGCAGTTCGACTTCAAACACCAGGGTGCTGAATGGCGGAATGGACGCGCCAGCGCCACGCTCGCCGTATGCCAGGTTGTGCGGGATAGTGAGTTCCCATTTTGAACCTACTGGCATCAGGGTCAGGGCTTCGATCCAGCCTGCAATCACGCCGTTGACCGGGAATTCAGCCGGTTCGCCACGCGCGACGGAGCTGTCGAACACGGTGCCGTCGATCAGCTTACCGGTGTAGTGTACGCGAACGTGGTCGGTACGCGCCGGGATTGCGCCATCACCCTGATTGATTACGCGGAACTGCAAGCCGGACTCGGTGCTGTTCACGCCTTCACGCTCACGGTTCTCTTCCAGATATTTCACGCCTTCTGCCGCCATCTCTTCGAAACGCGCGCGACGTACGGTGTCAGCACGTTCGTGGATTTCACGCAGCGCACGGTGCACAACGTCAACCGGCACTGCGGGCTGCTTGCCTTCCAGCGCGTCAGCGATACCCGCCACCAGCGCTTCCGGTAACAGACCTTCCAGGCCGGATTCGCTCAGCTGCTGTCCTACCTGCAAGCCGATGCCGTAGCTTGCCTGCGCTTCGATAGTGTCAAAAGTCGGGGTGGTCATGGGTTTTCCTTCCATCACATTTAAAGTAGCGGGCAGCATATCAGCCATGCCCTTATGGGTAAAACTTTGTCTTAAGTAAAGGTGACAAACTGCGACGAAACGGAAACAATAGTAGCCGTCAGGATTTTCCCTAATATATGTCACGAAAGCTGGCTTTGTTACGCCCATCAGGCAGTTAGCAAACTACACTTCTCAGGACAGGATAAAAAGACGCGGAGCAGGAGGAGAGCCATGCCCGGGCGATTTGAACTGAAACCTACCCTGGCGAAAATCTGGCATGCGCCGGATAACTTTCGCATCATGGACCCGCTGCCGCCTTTGCACCGCAGAGGCATTATCATCGGCGCGTTGCTGATGGTCATCGGTTTCCTGCTTCCTTCCGGCAGTGACAACGTTGATACCGGGCCGGTAAGCCGCAATGCTGAGCTGGATATCCAGTCGCAAAGCCAGCCGCAGCCTGATTCACAGCCGATGCAGACGCAACTGGTCACACCGTCTAACGATCCGGGCCAGGTTGCGCCGGTTGAACCTGAACCTGTTCAGGAAGATCAGGAGCAGGCCGCCGCCCCTTCAGAGCCACAGGCGCAACAGCCCACCGGCATTGAGCAGCAGTGGCGTTCGTATCGCGTAGAGCCAGGGAAAACCCTTGCTCAGCTGTTCCGCGACCACAATCTGCCGGCAACGGATGTGTATGCCATGGCGCAAGTCGAGGGGGCTGGCAAGCCGCTCAGCAACCTGCAAAATGGTCAGATGGTGCAGATCCGCCAGAATGCCAGTGGGGTGGTGACCGGGTTAACGATCGATACCGGAAACGGGCAGCAGGTACTGTTTACCCGCCAGCCGGACGGCAGTTTTATCAGAGCACGTTAATAGCCCAGGCCGGGTAAGGCGAAGCCGCCCCCCGGCACTTTTGTTCTCAGGCACGACGTTTATTCACCCACCAGATCCCCGAGCAGACCAGCACCAGCGCAATCGCGTATTTGATGTCCAGAATGTCTTCGCCGAGGAATATGGCGGAGAGCACTGTTCCTGCTACAGGTATGACAAAGTTGAACGGGGCAATCATACTCACGCGGTTCACTTTCAGCAGCGCGCTCCACAGGGCGAACGCCACGGATGAGAGCAGCGTCAGATACCCCAGCACGGCGACGGCCTTCATGCTGTGCACCTCCAGCGCCCCGCCCGTGGCATAGCCTCCCGCAACCAGTGCCGCCCCGCCTATCGCCAGCTGCCATCCCGTCATCACCGTCGGGTCAACGGTCTGGGAAATGCGTTTCCCGTAAAGCGTGGCCGCAGAGAGAATAAAGGCCGCCAGCACCACAAATCCGTCACCTTGCCAGACAAACTGGAAATCACTTAACCCGCCGTGGAAGTTCACCAGCATCACGCCGGTAAAGCCCAGAACACAGCCCAGCGTTTTGTTATAGCTGAGTTTGTCGTTGTGGTAGATAAAGTGCGCCAGCAGCACGCTGAAGAAGGTCCCGGTGGCATTCATGATCGAACCGTTCACCCCGGTGGTGTAAGCAAGGCCGATATAAAAGAAGGTGTACTGGATGGTGGTCTGGGTCAGCCCGAGGATCGTGAGCTGACCAAACTGCGTGGGTGTGAGCCTGCCAATCGGTTTACGTTGGGCCAGGGCAAAGAGCAGCAGCAACGCACCGGCAAACAGAAAACGGTATCCAGCAAAGACGACTTTGGACGGAATATCATCGGTCGCGATCTGGAAGAGTTCGTAGCCGCTTTTAATGGCCGGGTATGAGCTTCCCCAAAGCAGACAGCAGAGCGTGGCGCAGGCATAGGCCACATTTCGACGGGCAAAGACGGGCGTGGGCAGAGCGGTATCCATGACAAATCTCATAAATAAAATTGCGTTTCAATTTATTATCAGAGAATGCATCAGGAATAGCGACCTTACAATCGCAAAACATGACGTAGGGTCACGCTAAAAAGCAAAACGCCGGCACAAGGCCGGCGCTTCGACGTGAGCAGAGTAAAAAATTACTCAGCTACTACGTTAACAACCAGTTTAGCGAACACTTCGCTGTGAACCTGGAAGTCAACTTCGTGCTCACCAGTGGTACGCAGAACGCCGTTCGGCATGCGAACTTCGCTCTTAGCCACTTTAACGCCTGCTGCAGTGACTGCATCAGCGATATCGCGGGTACCGATGGAACCGAACAGTTTACCTTCATCGCCAGCTTTAGACGCGATGGTAACGGTGCCCAGTGCGTTGATTGCTTCAGCGCGAGCGTTAGCAGCCGCCAGAACGTCAGCCAGTTTGGCTTCCAGTTCAGCACGACGTGCTTCGAAAAACTCTACGTTTTTCTTAGTAGCTGGAACAGCTTTACCCTGTGGTACCAGGAAGTTACGAGCGTAACCCGCTTTAACGTTTACCTGATCACCCAGGCTGCCCAGGTTTGCTACTTTATCAAGCAGAATAACTTGCATTACCTTATCCTCTTAAAGTCGTATTAATGGACCGTGCCCGATTACTGATGACGATCAGTGTACGGCAGCAGAGACAGGTAGCGAGCGCGTTTGATAGCGCGAGCCAGCTGACGCTGATATTTTGCACGAGTACCGGTGATACGGCTTGGGACAATCTTACCGCTTTCGGTGATGTAGTTTTTCAGCGTTGCGATATCTTTATAGTCGATCTCTTGAACGCCTTCCGCGGTGAAACGGCAGAACTTGCGACGACGGAAATAACGTGCCATTTGGCTAGTCTCCAGTATCTATCAAATCAATCTGCTCGGCATGCAGAACCATTTTGCTCAGGCCGTTCTTTGCCTTGTGGCAAGAGATGAACCCCTGAACGATTACTGCACTACCGACCGTTAAACTGTGAGTAATGGCCTGGTTTTCGTGTCCGCTAATGATAACGGGCATTTGGCACCACGCCTGCCGGTGAAACCCGGCTTCCTCTTGCACAGAACGATGCTCAAGCACGAACTGGCAATGCGGAATTCCTGATGGGCTGACCTTTCGAAGGGGGGTCCTGCACACGGTGCCGGACAACACCAGACGGTTGGTCATCAGAAATTACTCTTCAGAATCCCCAGCATCAGAATCATCTGCGGTTTCGTTTGCGAAATCATCGCGACGCTCACGGCGCTCGTCTTTCGCTTTAACCATCGGAGATGCTTCGGTCACTGCGTGTTTGGTACGCATAACCATGCTGCGGATAACGGCATCGTTGAAGCGGAAGGTAGTTTCCAGCTCATCAATCACTTCCTGCGGCGCTTCAACGTTCATCAGAACGTAGTGAGCTTTGTGCAGTTTGTTGATTGGGTAAGCCAGCTGACGGCGGCCCCAGTCTTCCAGACGGTGGATCGTGCCTTCTGCACCAGTGATGGCAGCAGAGTAACGCTCGATCATACCCGGAACCTGTTCGCTCTGGTCAGGATGGACCATAAAAACGATTTCGTAATGACGCATCGAATTGCTCCTTACGGATTATTCAGCCTCCTGTCTGGGTCAGCCGAGGCCCGGGGAGGCAAGGAACGTGTTAAAGGTCGGCTGAAAAATTGACGCGTCATAATACTTGCGCGCCCCGCTAAACACAAGGTGATTGCACAAATAATTCGCACAAAGGGTAAAGCTGTTCTAAGTGGGTGATTTAAAATCTCACTTATCAGAAACGCTGTTTTTTTGAACAACACCATCAGAAATGGTCACCCATCGCAACCCGAGTAGCGATTACACTTTAATCAGAAGCCTTAAGCAGAGAAGGAGAGCATTACCCCATATCACAGCACGCAGTCGTGGAGCGCATATCATGAAAAGAATCGCATTCGCCATTTTGGCTGCGCTTTTGCTCAGTGCAAACGCGATGGCAGCCATCAAGATAGACAGCCGACAGGCCAGAAACATGGATGATGTGCAGAGCTTAGGCGTTATTTACATCAATCATAACTTCGCCACTGAAAGTGAAGCAGATCAGGCGCTTAATGAAGAAACCGATGCGCAGGGCGCAAAATACTATCACGTCATACTGACACGTGAGCCCGGCAGCAACGGCAATATGCGCGCCAGTGCAGATATTTACCAGTAACGCTTTATCGCCAGCACCAGGAAAGCCAACGAAAATCATAGCTATATATGATTGCCCCCTGCCGGGGGCTTTTTTTATGAATGGCTCCGGAATACCACCGGTTACAACAGTTTCGGTATTCCAGAGCACTTATTCACTTCTGCCCGTAATAAGCATTCGGGCCGTGCTTACGCATGAAATGCTTGTTCATCAGATAATCATCAATGCCCTGAAGCTGTGGGTTAATGCCGCGCGCAATCCACGCCATTCGAGCCACCTCTTCCAACACCACCGCGTTATGCACGGCGTCATGCGCATCTTTACCCCAGGAGAATGGACCATGCTGGTACACCACAATACCCGGCGTATGCAGTGGTTCCGTCTCACCCAGCGTTTCGATAATGACCCTGCCGGTGTTAAGTTCGTACTCGCCTTCGACCTCAGCCTGCGTTAACGCCCGCGTGCAGGGAATATCGCCGAAGAAGTAGTCCGCGTGCGTCGTACCCAAAGCAGGGATCGCCAGCCCGGCCTGTGCCCAGGCGGTGGCGTGCGTGGAATGGGTATGCACAACACCACCCAGGGACGGGTAACGCTGGTACAGCGCCAGATGGGTTGCCGTATCTGAAGAAGGACGCCATTTGCCTTCAACAACGTGTCCTTCCAGGTCAACCACCACCATATCGTCCACTTTCATGGCGTCATAGGCCACGCCGCTCGGCTTAATCACCACCAGCCCCTGATCGCGATCGATGGCGCTTACGTTGCCCCAGGTAAACGTCACCAGTCCATAGCGCGGGAGATCCATATTGGCCTCAAAGACCTGCTGTTTCAGCTTAAGCATGTTCCGCCTCCAGTAAGCCTGCCCGCGCCATGCACTCGCGCACCCAGTCCCGGGCTTTCGCCACTTCTGCCGCCGGGTCGTCCGCGGTTTCGCTCCACATCTCAATCAGGTAAGGTCCGCAATAACCTGTCTGTTTGAGCGTCTGGAAGCACCGTTCGAAATCCACCACCCCGGTGCCGAACGGTACGTTTTTAAACACGCCGGGACGGGTATCTTTTACGTGCACCGCCACGATATGCCCGATGCCCGCCTGAAGCTCCATCTGTACGTCGTTATCCCATGCCGACAGGTTGCCGATATCCGGATAAAGCTGGAACCACGGATTGTTCAGATAGTGCGCGTAGCCCAGCGCCTTGCTGATGGAGTTCATCAATGGATAATCCATGATCTCCATCGCCAGCGTCACCTGCGCACGGCTTGCCATCTCAACGCTCTCTTTCAGGCCGTCACGGAAACGACGGCGCGTCTCATCGTTGGCTTCCTGATAGTAAACATCGTAACCCGCCAGTTGGATCACGCGGATGCCAACATCCTGTGCAAAGCGAATGGCTTTACGCATGATCTCCAGCCCTTCGGCGCGTACGGCATCATCTTCGTTGCCAAGCGGAAAACGACGGTGAGCGCTCAGGCACATGGACGGCACGCGCACGCCGGTTTCGGCAATGGCGCTCACCAGCGCCAGACGCTGGTCGCGGCGCCAGTCCAGGCGTGAAAGACGCTCGTCCGTCTCATCCACCGACATTTCGACAAAATCGAAACCCAGCTGCTTCGCCAGCTGTAACCGCTCCAGCCAGCACTCCCCCGCAGGGAGTGCCTTTTCATAGATGCCAAGCGGGACCTGTTTTGACAACATACCCGCTCCTTAACCCCAAAGCTGAGCGATTGAGCGTTTAAACTGACGCGCAGCTTCCACCGGAGATTCCGCATCGCGAATGCTACGACCGGCAATAAAGACGTGGATTGGAATACCCTTGAACAGCGGCAGATCTTCCAGCGCCAGACCACCGGTCACGGTCACTTTGAAGCCCATATCGGCCAGGCGTTTGATCGCGTTGATATCAGCTTCGCCCCACGCCACACCTGCGGCCTGCGCATCACGGCTGCGGTGATAAACCACCTGCTGGATACCCGCTTCGCGCCACTCCTGTGCCTGCTCCCAGGTCCAGAAGCCGGTCAGTTCAATCTGCACGTCGCCGTTGAACTCTTTCGCCACGTCCAGCGCGCCTTTCGCAGTGTTGATATCTGCACAGCAGATCACGGTGACCCAGTCGGCGTTGGCTTCAAAGCACATGCGAGAGAGAATTTTGCCCGCATCGGCAATTTTGGCATCCGCCAGCACGATTTTATGCGGATAGAGCGCCTTCAGGTCACGAACCGCACGAACGCCTTCGCCCACGCACAGAATGGTGCCGACTTCGATGATGTCCACCTCTTCCGCAATCAGACGGGTGGTTTCGTAAGCGTGAGACAGCGTCTGGTTATCCAGCGCGACCTGCAACATTGGTAATGACATTTTCAATTCCTCTTAAACGGCCGCCGCAGTGGCGTTATCAATTAAATCCAGCACGTCCTGCGCGGTACGGCAGGCACGTAAACGGTCAAAATTAGCTTCGTCATCAAACAGGTTAACGATCTGCATGATGCCCACCTCCTGGTGGGTGTTGGCATCGACAGCTGCCATGGTGATCAGAATGTCGACCGGGTCGTTATCTTCGTGGTTGAACACCAGCGGGGTTTTCAGCGTCACCAGCGCAAAACCGGTTTTCTTGACACCCTCTTCCGGGCGGCCATGCGGCATTGCCAGCCCCGGGGCAATCACAAAATAGGGGCCGTGCTGCGCCACGCCATCCAGGATGGCCTGGTAATAACGCGGCTCGACAACGTCCGCCTTAACCAGCAGGTCCACGCTCAGCTTCACCGCTTCCTGCCAGGTACTGGCTTCGGCCTGTAAAAGGATGGAGTTATTCTCAGCCAGCGAATCACGTAGTTTCATGTGGCATCCTTACTTCACGTCTTGTGGGAAGTGCTCTTTGATCACTTCCAGCAGTTTTGGCCCAAAATCCGCAGGCGACAGCATGTTGCGCACGCCTACCACGTATTTGTTGCCCGACACGCTAATCTCGCCGGCAATGTGCGTTGAAGCGATGATGATGTCCGCGCCGTTCAGTTCACTTTTGTATTCACCCACTGCGCAGCTGTTCACCGTGTGGTCAATGTTTGACTGGGTTAAAAACTGGTCCACTTTCATTTTCATGATCATGGAGCTTCCTTGCCCATTGCCACACACAGCCAGGATACGTACGGTCATAATCGAAACTCCTTAGTGAGCAGAAACTTCTGCTGTTTGTTTTTCCGCATCTTCTTCAGCTCGCAGCGAACGGCCAGCGAAGAACATATAAGTCAGTGCAATCAGGATGATGACGGCCATAAAGACCAGCCCGACGGACGCAAAGCCCTGCATCATCGGCGGCGCCAGAATTGACCAGTCCGCCATGCCCATCCAGGCGCTCATGCCGGTGAGCTTGACCGCCCACACGCACCCGAAGATTTCAACCATGCCCATCACCAGGCAGATCTTGAGTGCGGCGCGCCATCCGCCGAAGTGGTTAGCAAACACGCCGATAGTGGCGTTGGAGAAGAACATCGGGATAAAGCCAGGAATAATCAGGATTGAGGAGCCACAGCCCACCAGGATGCCGACCGCAATCAGCTGGCCGATGGTGCCCCACATAAAGCCCCAGACGACGGCGTTTGGCGCAAAGCTATAGATAGCCGCACAGTCAATCGCCAGCACCGCGCCAGGGATCAGGCGCTGAGAGATACCGTTGAACGCTTCCGACAGCTCGGCGACGAACATACGCACGCCCTGAGTGATGATGAAAATGGCCACGGCAAAGGAGAAACCGGTTTGCAGGATATAGACCGTCCAGTGGGTTTTACCCGCCATCGCCTGCACCACGTCAATGCCAAAGGAGAGCAGGATGGCACCGAAGAAAAGGGTCATCACAATCGCCGTGGAGACGATGTTGTCGTGGAAGATATTCAACCAGCCAGGCAATTTGAGGTCTTCAACACTCTCCTCTTTTTTACCCAGGTACGGTGCAACTTTGTACGCAATCCAGGAGGCGAACTGCTGCTGGTGACCGATGGAGAAACCGCAGCCGTCAGTAACGTCCTGCGTTGGCTTATACATCATGTTGGAGGTGATGCCCCAGTAAAGCGAGACCAGCACTGCCGTGCAGATGACCGTGGTCCACATTGGGTAGCCGAAGATATAGAGAGAAACGGCAATCAGCCCCGCCTGCTGGAACATGATGTGCCCGGTGAGCATGATGGTGCGAATACCGGTGATGCGGCGCAGGAGCACGTAAATGATGTTCAGCGCCAGCGCGAGCAGTACCGCATACCCAACCCAGCTGTACGCATCCCCCATGCGATCGATGGTGGCCATCATGGACGCGTAAGTGTCAGAGATGGCGCCGTTAATGCCATATACCTCTGACATTTTGGCAACAACCGGCTTAAACGTGCTGGTCAGAATGCCAGACCCCGCCTGCAACAGCATAAAACCAATGATGGTTTTGATGGTGCCTTTGATAATCACGCTGACGCTTTTGCGCAGCAGGATGTACCCCAGGCACGTCACGATACCCAGCAACAGCGGGGCGTTGGTCATTACCTGATTAAAGAAAACGGTAAAGACGTTGTAGAGGATCTCCATAACTCTCTCCAGAAAATGAGAACACGAGGGGCAATCCCTGTGTGGTTGGTGTCATCACTCTATTAATCACAAATAATCACCACAAGATTGCATTTGATTATTTGTGACGGATCACGCAATTTATTTCCATGGAGTTAGTAATGATTTTCACTACCGATCCAGAAAGATAAATAAATTCTTAATTTTCAATATATTAATTATATATAGCGGTTATCTTAACAACGCCGAGGTG
This sequence comes from Enterobacter cloacae complex sp. XAL002, assembly GCF_049236805.1. Taxonomy (NCBI): domain Bacteria; kingdom Pseudomonadati; phylum Pseudomonadota; class Gammaproteobacteria; order Enterobacterales; family Enterobacteriaceae; genus Enterobacter; species Enterobacter cloacae complex sp. XAL002. Next base: position 58,768 of record NZ_JBMKJN010000013.1, on the reverse strand, counting down.
TATTTTCTGTGATGTGGCGAGGGGAATTTTCCGCAAATCAGCCATTGCAAATCGATTCAAACAGTGCCAGCATTAATCACAACAAGTCACAGTATGATTACTTTTGATTAAAACCAGGAGTCAAACGATGAGTAAAGTGAAAACCATCACCCGTGAATCATGGATTTTGAGTACCTTTCCGGAGTGGGGTAGCTGGCTGAACGAAGAGATCGAGCAGGAACAGGTTGCTCCTGGCACATTTGCGATGTGGTGGCTTGGATGCACCGGGATCTGGCTGAAATCAGAAGGCGGCGCCAACATTTGTGTTGATTTCTGGTGCGGCACCGGCAAACAGAGCCACGGCAATCCACTGATGAAAAAAGGCCACCAGATGCAGCGTATGGCCGGCGTTGAAAAGCTCCAGCCGAACCTGCGCACCACGCCTTTTGTGCTTGATCCTTTCGCCATTCGCCAGATCGACGCCGTTCTCTCTACCCACGATCACAACGATCATATCGACGTGAACGTGGCGGCAGCGGTAATGCAAAACTGCGCGGACGACGTACCCTTTATCGGGCCGCAGACCTGCGTGGATTTGTGGATTGGCTGGGGCGTGCCAAAAGAGCGCTGCATTGTGATGAAGCCGGGCGACGTGGTGAAAATCAAAGACGTTGAAATTCACGCGCTGGATGCCTTTGATCGCACCGCGCTGATCACCCTGCCTGCCGACCAGAAAGCCGCAGGCGTACTGCCAGACGGGATGGACGAGCGCGCAGTGAACTACCTGTTCAAAACGCCTGGCGGTTCCCTGTATCACAGCGGTGACTCTCACTACTCCAACTACTACGCGAAGCACGGTAACGAGCACCAGATTGACGTGGCGCTTGGCTCTTACGGTGAAAACCCGAGAGGGATTACCGACAAAATGACCAGCGCGGACATGCTGCGCATGGCCGAAGCGCTGAACACCAAAGTGGTGATCCCCTTCCACCACGATATCTGGTCAAACTTCCAGGCCGATCCGCAAGAGATCCGCGTCCTGTGGGAGATGAAAAAAGACCGACTCAAGTATGGTTTCAAGCCGTTCATCTGGCAGGTTGGCGGCAAGTTCACCTGGCCGCTGGATAAAGACAATCTCGAGTACCACTACCCGCGTGGTTTTGATGATTGCTTCACCATTGAGCCAGACCTGCCGTTCAAGTCCTTCCTCTGATTGTGCAGCCAATCGCCAGACACTGTGTCTGGCGATGTCATATTTAATTTAGTAATTTCATGCTATTTCAAATATCATCTTTTCAAATCAATTCTTTTCGGAATAGCTCATGACGGAAGCGCAACGGCATCAAATTTTACTGGAACTCCTGGCGCAAACAGGGTTTATCACCGTCGAGAAAGTGATCGAACGTTTAGGGATCTCCCCTGCTACCGCGCGGCGGGACATTAACAAGCTGGATGAAAGCGGCAAGCTGAAAAAAGTCCGCAACGGCGCAGAGGCCATCAGCCAGCAGCGTCCACGCTGGACGCCGATGAATATTCACCAGGCGCAGAATCACGATGAAAAGGTGCGGATTGCCAGAGCGGCATCACAGCTGGTGAATCCCGGGGAAAGCGTGGTGATTAACTGCGGCTCGACAGCGTTTTTACTGGGCCGAGAGATGTGCGGCAAGCCGGTGCAAATCATTACCAACTATCTGCCGCTGGCCAACTATCTCATTGACCAGGAACATGAAAGCGTGGTGATCATGGGGGGCCAGTATAACAAGAGCCAGTCCATAACCCTGAGCCCGCAGGACAGTGAAAACAGCCTCTACGCCGGGCACTGGATGTTTACCAGCGGCAAAGGCCTGACGGCGGATGGCCTGTATAAAACCGATATGCTCACCGCAATGGCAGAGCAGAACATGCTCAACGTGGTGGGTAAACTGGTGGTGCTGGTCGACAGCAGCAAGGTCGGTGAACGCGCCGGCATGCTTTTCAGCCGCGCCGAGCAAATCAGCATGGTGATCACCGGCAAAAACGCCAACCCCGAGATCCTCAGCAAGCTCGAGGATCAGGGTGTCACGGTGCTGCGCGTTTAAAGGTGCTGACGGAAAAACTCCACGGTGGCTTCCAGCGCAGCCGGAGTAATACGGTGCCGGACACCGGCACCCCACAGGCAGGTCAGATTGCTGTCCAGCCCTTCTCGCTGTAGCGCCTGTTGCAGACGGAACGTTTCACCGGGCGGTACGACATCGTCGGCATCCCCATGCCACAGCAACAGGGGACGATCGGCCAGCTGTGAAAGCGCATGGCTGACGTCCCATTCAGACAACAGGGCCTCAATCTCCTGAGGTGCCTGCGGCGGGAACAGCGTCTTTGCCAGTGACATAAAGTAGCCCGATCCCATCAGGCAAGCCACGGACGTCACCTCCGGATGCCTGGCCATGATCCCCAGCGCCGTCATTCCGCCCATTGATGCGCCTGCGACCGCCAGCCGTTTCCCCTCCACCAGCCCGGCCTGTAAAAGCGCGTCACGCAGCCCGGCGAACTCGGTCAGATTGCCGTGCAGCGTTTGCCAGAACAGCCCCAGCCGCGCCTGTTCATCGCCCGTAAAGCGTGCCCCATGATTCGGCGCATCAGGCATGACCACCCGGAAACCGGCCTGCGCCAGCGCGACGGCAAAATAGCTGTAGACCAGCTTTGAGGAGAGAAAGCCATGATAGAAAACTACCGTCGGCAGCGGCTGTTCACCTTTACCAGCCGGAAAAGCATGGATGATTTCATGCTCACTAAGCAGGCGAGTTTCAATTTCAATCATTGTCGATCCTGTGCTGATGAATGATTCATAATGTTGAGAGCTGGATTACGGTTTCACGATATTTTCATTCGAAATCTACGTCCCAGATAACACTTCGGGAACATTCCCCCAAAACTAAATTCGCAGACCACTACACTATGGCTATCAGGAAAAGAGACAGGTTTATGCGCAGGCTTACCGCTTTATTGCTGGTCTCACTGCTCAGCGGATGTTCCGTATTGCAGGGTACGCCAGAACCGGCACCGCCGGTTACCGATCATCCTCAGGAAATTCGTCGTAATCAGACGGAAGGATTACAACGCCTGGGAACCGTATCCGCGATGGTTCGCGGTTCACCGGATGATGCAGAAGACGCAATTGAAGCACAGGCCGTTGCCGCAAAAGCAGATTATTACGTCATCACGATGATTGATGAAACCATTATTACGGGACAGTGGTATGCACAAGGCATTTTGTACCGTAAGTGAGCATCATCATTTGAACGACCTTTACACTGCTTTGCGTCCGTAGACATTTTCCTGTCCACAATAAACTCCATGCCAGCAACAATGGAAATGAGTTTATTCGCGAAGGATTGCCCGGCGGATACCGGAGACATGTGAAAAGGAGCTGACGATGAAACGAACCCTTGCTTTAACGACGCTATTGCTTTCAGCGGGCCTGCTGAGCACCACGGCGCAGTCGGCTGAATTTGCCAGCGCGGATTGCGTCACGGGCCTGAATGAGATTGGTCAGATCTCCGTCAATAATATCACGGGGAGTCCGCAAGACGTTGAACGTGTCGTCGCCCTGAAGGCCGATGAACAGGGCGCATCCTGGTATCGCATCGTCCAGATGCAGGAAGATAACCATGTTAATCACTGGCGCGTGCAGGCTATTCTTTATGCATAATCCCCTCCGATAAAAGCCACTTAATTTTAGTGGCTTTTCACTTTTGCAAATTTTTTATCTCTCCCGAAACTCAATAAAAACAAAGGCGTAACATTCAGTTACATTAAACAGATAAACGTTCTCTCCGCTCTGCCGTTGAACAGCCATCACTTTTCAATAATGAGCAATATATGATCACCTTTTTCCGCCGGGCAGGACTGGGCACGAAGCTATCGCTGCTAACAGGTGTAAGTGTCGCTACGCTTTTTTTGCTGTTCACTTTCCTGTTGAGCCACAACGCCAGCCAGCAGCTTGAAGATCTTGCGGTTGAAGACCTGCATAACCAGTCCACCGGCATGGTGGATATGGTAGAGATGTTCAACACCAGCCTGAGCGAAGAGGTTGAAAGCTATACCCGTCTGTTCACCACCTTTTTGCCACAGCCATTGAACAGCGACAGTAGCCAGAGCCGGACCATAAATGGGCTTACCGTTCCTTTGCTGAAAGGCGGCGAAACGGAGTTGCATGAAAACAATACGCTTTCTGATGACTTCCTGAGCCGAACGGGAGCCATCTCGACGCTGTTTGTCCGCAGCGGTAACGATTTTGTCCGCGTGGCGACGTCGCTGCGCAAAGAGAATGGTGACCGCGCGATCGGAACCGTTCTTGATACCACCAGCCCGGCATTTGCCGCCATCACTAAAGGGGAGGTCTATCGTGGCCTCGCGCTGCTGTTCGGCAAGCGCTATATCACGCAGTACCAGCCTGTTAAGAATGCGGAAGGCCAGGTTATCGGGATTATCTTTGTCGGCGTGGACATCACCCATTCGTGGAACGTCATGCGCGAGAAAATCCTTAACCGTCGTCTGGGCGAAAGCGGTCACTTCTTTGTACTGGATCGCAGTAGCGGCAAAACGCGCGGACAGTATCTGTTCCATGCCAGCGAAGAGGGCAAACTGCCTAACTGGGACACGGCGACACAGCAGCAGCTTCTGAGTGATAAAGCCGGCACGCTGGAACGCGTGAGCGCGGATGGCCGTACGCTCAAAGTTGCCTACACGCCGCTGCCGGGCTGGAACTGGACCATCGTGGGTGAAGTGGATAAAGCCGTACTGCTTTCAAGCGTCACCACACTGCGCGATCGCTTCCTGATGGCGGGCGTGGTGCTATCCGCGCTCTTCGCGGGCCTGTTCGTTATCCTCATTCGCCGGATGCTAACCCGCCCACTGCGCGAGGTGATCGCGCTTGCCCGGCAGTATGCCGCAGGCGATCTGCGCGCCAGCCTGCCGGTTACCCGCCAGGATGAAGTCGGCCAGCTGATTGACGCCATCAACGGGATCGGGGAAGGCCTGCAAAAAATTGTGTTGCAGGTCCGCGAGGCCGCAAGCGAGATCCATCTGGGGACTAACGCGCTGGCTTCAGACACCGGCGAGATCTCTGAACAGATCAACAAGCAGGCCAGCAGCGTTGAGGAGACCTCCGCCAGCATGGAGCAATTAGCCGCCACCGTGCAGCAAAATGCCGCCAACATGGAGCAAACGCAGCAGCTGGTGGGTGAAACCTCGCGCGCGGTGCATCAGGGTGGAGAGACGGTGACCCACGCAGTCTCCACCATGGATGATATTCGCGATGCATCGAAACGCATTGAAGACATCACCCGCGTGATTGAGTCCATCGCTTTCCAGACCAATATCCTGGCGCTCAATGCGGCGGTTGAGGCGGCGCGGGCGGGCGAGCACGGGAAAGGTTTCGCAGTGGTGGCGCAAGAGGTACGCGCCCTGGCCGCACGCAGCGCCAACGCGGTAAAAGAGATTGAACAGCTGATTGGGGATACGCTGAACAAGGTGAGCGAAGGCCATGCGCTGTCTGAGCAGACGCGTCTGGCGATGGATGCCATCATTGTTCATATCGATAACATCAGCCAGCTTGTCACCGAGATCAACCACGCCTCCCGCGAGCAGTCGGCGGGAATTGGCCAGGTGAATCTGGCGATGACGCACATCGGTGAGGCATCGCACATCAATGCCGATCGCATCTCACGCAGCGAGCAGACAGCACAGACGCTGCGCGAGAAGGGTTCACATCTCACCCGGCTGGTGAGCCTGTTCCAGCTGAAGGCTTAACCGACCCGGCCCGTGGCGCGCAGCAGCAGGTCGTTTTGCACCTGCTCGCTCATCAGCGTGCCGCCCCGGGTATCCAGCATCATGCGGCACCACGCCTGCGCCACGGGCGGCGATGCGTGCCGCAGCATTTGACTTCCGGCCCCGAGTAAAAAGAGCTGCTGCGCGATCTCCCTGCCCTGCGCTTCCTGCGGTTTCCGCAGCTTCTGCTGTAGCTGACGCCAGCTGCGATCGAAGTGCCTGTCCTGGCCTTTGACCTGCGCGAAATCATCGGCGAGCAGGTCGAGAATGCCCGGCTGCTTCGCCAGCACGCGCAGTACATCCAGGCACATAATATTGCCAGAACCTTCCCAGATGCTGTTGACGGGCATTTCACGGTACAACCGCGGAAGCTCACTCTCTTCGCAATAGCCTGCACCGCCCAGCACCTCCATTGCCTCTGCCACAAACGGTATACCCGCTTTGCAGACGCTGTATTTTGCCGCCGGAGTGAAAAGCCGCGCCCATGCGGCTTCCTGCGGGTCGTTGCGGTTGTCCCACCCCCGGGCGAGTCGGAACAGCAGTGCCGTGTGTCCCTCCAACACCAGCGCCATACGGCTTAGCACGTCGCGCATTAACGGCTGGTCGATCAGATTTTTGCCGAAGGTCTGCCGCTGATGGGCATGATAAAGCGCCACAGAGAGCGCACGGCGCATCAGTCCGTGGCTGCCCAGCGCGCAGTCAAAGCGCGTCAGCCCGCCCATCTTCAGAATTTGCCGGACGCCTTCCCCCTCTTCGCCCAGCAGCCAGCCGGAAGCATCAAGAAATTCAGCCTCACTGCTGGCATTTGAGCGGTTGCCGAGCTTGTCCTTCAGACGCTCAAGGCGCACGGCATTACGTTGCCCGTCGGGTAAGAAACGCGGGACAAAAAAGCAGGACAACCCGCCCTTCGCCTGCGCCAGCACCAGATGCGCATCGCTCTGCGGCACGGAGAAAAACCATTTGTGCCCCATCAGCCGGTAACTGCCATCGCTGCATTTCTCTGCTTTGGTAGTATTACTGAGTACGTCCGAACCGCCCTGCTTTTCTGTCATCCCCATGCCGATCAGCAGGCCGCGCTTTTGCGCCCCCGGCGCGAGATGGGGGTCGTAGCGATCGCTCATCAGCGGCGTTAACCACTCATGAAACGGTTTGGGCAGCGACCGTTGCAACAGCGGCGTGGCCGCAAAGGTCATGGTCACCGGGCAAAGCGTTCCCGCCTCCACCTGAGCATGAAGTACGAAACGCGCGGCCCTGGCGACGAACGATCCTTTCCGCGCCTCCTCCTCCCACGCCAGGTTGTGCACCCGGTTGGCGCAAAGCCCCTGCATCAGAAGATGCCATGCCGGATGAAAGCGGACGTCATCCAGCCTCGCTCCCGTGGCGTCATAACGCAGCAGCTCCGGCGGATTAACGTTCGCCAGTCTGCCCAGCTCCAGCGACTCTGCCGTACCCAACTGCTGGCCGATGCTGGCAAGAAGATCCACATCCCACTCAGCCCCTTCGCGCGCTACCGCATCGCGCAGGGCGCAATCAGAGAGAAAAAGGTTGCTGTTCGATAGCGGTGCAGGTTGATTAAAAACGGTATGTGTCTGCCAGTGCATGTTGTCTCCCTCCTTTCATTGGCAATAAAGGTAAGTATGGACAGAGGGCATGAACGCTGCATGGGAGGGGGGTCACACGATGACGATCGTGTTGATATCATTCGTGAAATAGCTCACAGAACATAAGAATAAACTATTTCCTTACTTAACTAATGCTGAATAATTTATTCTTACCCCGTTTTTGTGAGGATCGTTATGCAACAGGCTGCGCACAAGCGTGCATTAATTGCAGGCTCCATCGGTAATTTCATCGAGTGGTATGAATTTGCGGTCTATGGTTTTCTGGCAACGGTGATTGCCAGAAACTTCTTCCAGCTTGAGGGGGAAGCGGAGCTCACCAGCCTGATCCTCACCTGGGCCTCATTCGCCATCGCTTTCTTCTTCCGCCCGCTGGGTGCGGTGGTCTTTGGCCGCATTGGCGACAGGATTGGCCGTAAACCGACGCTGATTATTGTGCTGGTATTGATGACGCTCGCCACCGCTGCCATCGGTATTGTGCCGGTCTACGCCAGTATCGGGATTGCCGCGCCGCTGATCGTTACACTCCTGCGTATTCTGCAAGGACTGTTCGCGGGCGGTGAGTATGGCGGCGCGGTCTCGTTGATGACGGAGTTCGCCCCGCGCGGCAAGCGCGGTCTTTACGGGGCATGGCAGTCCTTCACCGTGGCGCTCGGGCTGTTAGCAGGCGCAGGCATTGTCGCGTTGCTCTCTGCCCTTCTCTCCCCTGAAGCCTTGCACGACTGGGGCTGGCGCATTCCGTTCTTCCTGGCGTTGCCGATGGGTGCGGTCGCGCTATGGCTGCGGGTAAGCATGGAAGAGACACCGAGCTTTGTGCAGCAACGGGAAAAACCGGTTGTTACTCAGGCCAGCACCGCCGCCACGTTCAAAACCATTCTGATGGGCATTGGTCGCGTGATGGTCTGGTCTGCGGCGGGTTATACCTATCTGGTGATTATGCCGACCTATCTGCAATCTGCGCTGCACACCGGTTTTAACCAGGCGCTGCTGATTGCGGTGATTTCTAACATTGGGTTTGCGCTCACGATCATTCCGTCGGGCATGCTGAGCGACAGGATCGGGCGGCGCACGGTGATGATTATCGCCACCGTGCTCCTGCTGATCCTCGCCCTGCCGCTGCTGAAAATTTTGCAGGCGGAGTCCAGCACGCTGGCTGTCAAAGCGATTGTGGTGTTGATTGCGGGAGGACTTGTGGGGATGCTGGCAGGGCCGGGGCCGGCTATGCTGTCTGAGATGTTCCCGACGCGCGTGCGTTATACCGGGCTGGGGCTGGCCTATTCTCTGTCGAATGCGATCTTCTCGGGCTGTGCGGGGCTGATCATTACCGGGCTGATTAAAGAGACGGGCAATCTGGATATTCCGGCCTACTACGTGATGGCAACGGCGGTGGTGAGTATTTTCGCGCTGATGACGTTGAGGAAGGATGACCATTTACGGTCGTTAGAGGAGTGAGATTGTTGCCCGGTGGCGCTGCGCTTACCGGGCCTACGGTACCATGCTTTTGTAGGCCGGGTAAGGCGAAGCCGCCACCCGGCACAACAGGCTACCCGCGCTGACGCACCGCTTCAAACAGGCAGATACCCGTCGCAACAGAAACGTTCAGGGACGATACGCTGCCCGCCATCGGGATGCTGATCAGCTCATCGCAGTGCTCGCGGGTCAGGCGACGCATGCCTTCACCTTCTGCCCCCATCACCAGCGCCATACGGCCGGTCATTTTGCTCTGATACAGGGTGTGATCCGCTTCACCGGCTGTGCCGACGATCCAGATATTTTCTTCCTGCAACAGACGCATGGTGCGCGCCAGGTTAGTCACACGGATCAGCGGAACGTTTTCCGCCGCGCCGCAGGCCACTTTTTTAGCGGTAGCGTTAAGCTGCGCGGAACGATCTCTTGGCACAATCACCGCATGCACGCCTGCTGCATCGGCGCTACGCAGGCACGCACCCAGGTTGTGCGGGTCGGTTACGCCATCGAGGATCAGGAAGAACGGGTTATCCAGCTCAGCGATCAGATCCGGCAGATCGTTCTCCTGATACTGACGGCCCGGCTTCACGCGCGCGATAATGCCCTGGTGTACAGCACCTTCGCTTTTCTCATCCAGATACTGGCGGTTCGCCAGCTGGATCACGACGCCCTGCGCTTCCAGCGCGTGGATCAGCGGCATCAGACGTTTGTCTTCACGCCCTTTCAGAATAAAAACTTCCTGAAAACGCTCCGGCGCGCGCTCCAGCAGGGCCTGCACCGCGTGGATGCCGTAAATCATTTCACTCATTGATGGTTCTCGTAATAAATATTTTCCCTCTCCCGTTGGGGAGAGGGTCAGGGTGAGGGGAAATTACTCCGCCTGCTGTTTCTTCGCCGCGCGCTTCGCTTTGGTTGCGGCCGCTATTTTTTGGGTCTTGGTCGACGGTTTTTTCGCTTTACGAGCGTCTTTTTTCGCCGCCTTGGGCTTCTGCTGCTTCTCGCCACGGAAGGCGCTGTCTGGCTCAAAGTTTACTCTTTTACCTGCCTGACGTCGCTTGCCGCCCGCTTTACCGTTGCCGCCTTTTTTCGCTTTCTCACGCTCGGTTTTCCCGACGTTACGCGGAGCCCGTTCGCTGGAGATGAGGCTGAAGTCGATTTTACGGTCATCCATATTCACGGCTTCTACCTTCACTTCCACCCGATCGCCCAGACGGTAGGTCTGACCGCCGGATTCACCGATCAGACGTTGTCCGACCTGGTCGAAGCGGTAGTAATCGTTATCAAGGCTGGAAACGTGCACCAGACCGTCGATAAACAGCTCATCCAGACGTACGAAGAAGCCAAAGCCGGTGACGCTGGCAATCACACCTTTAAAGACGTTACCCACCTGATCCAGCATAAAGTCACACTTCAGCCAGTCCGCCACGTCGCGCGTTGCTTCATCCGCACGACGCTCGGTCATGGAACAGTGCTGGCCCAGTTGCAGCATCTCTTCCATGGAGTAGTGATACCCACCGGTTTCGGTCGTATTGCCTTTGTGACCTTGCTCGTGCGCCAGCAGATACTTGATCGCACGGTGCAGGGACAGATCCGGATAACGGCGAATCGGCGAGGTAAAGTGCGCATACGACTGTAACGCCAGACCAAAGTGGCCCCGGTTTTCCGGATCGTAAATCGCCTGCTTCATGGAACGCAGCAGCATGGTTTGCAGCATTTCCGCGTCAGGACGATCGCTGATGGATTCCAGCAGCTCGGCGTAATCGCGTGGCTCAGGCTTATTACCGCCAGGCAGCTCCAGACCGAGTTCAGCCAGCACGGAGCGGAACGAGGTTACGGCTTCCGTGGTTGGCTTGTCGTGAATACGGAACAGCGCAGGCTCTTTGGCTTTCTCAACGAAACGTGCCGCCGAGATGTTCGCCAGGATCATACACTCTTCAATCAGCTTGTGCGCATCGTTACGCTGAGTCTGTTCGATACGCTCGATACGACGCTCAGCGTTAAAGATAAACTTTGCCTCTTCACTCTCAAACGAGATCCCACCGCGCTCTTCGCGCGCCTGATCCAGCGTTTTGTAGAGGTTGTGCAGCTCTTCGATGTGTTTGACCAGCGGCGCGTACTGTTCGCGAAGATCCTGATCGCCCTGCAACATATGCCAGACCTTGGTATAGGTCAGGCGCGCATGAGAACTCATCACCGCTTCGTAGAACTTATAGCCCGTCAGACGTCCCTTGCTGGAGATGGTCATTTCGCAGACCATACACAGGCGGTCCACCTGCGGGTTGAGGGAACACAGGCCGTTGGAGAGCACTTCTGGCAGCATCGGTACAACCTGCGACGGGAAGTAGACCGACGTACCGCGGCTGCGCGCTTCGTTATCCAGCGGCGTGTGCGGACGCACGTAATAGCTCACGTCTGCAATAGCCACCCACAGACGCCAGCCGCCACCGCGTTTTTTCTCACAGTACACGGCATCATCGAAGTCGCGGGCGTCTTCACCATCAATGGTGACCAGCGGCAGATCGCGCAGATCCACGCGGCCTGCTTTGGACTCTTCCGGCACTTCTTCACGCAGGTTTTCAATCTGATCTTCAACCGCTTTCGGCCAGACATACGGAATTTCATGGGTACGCAGCGCCATATCGACGGCCATGCCGGTGCCCATGTTATCGCCCAGCACTTCGACGATTTTACCCACCGCTTTGGTGCGACGGGTTGGGCGCTGGGTGAGTTCCACCACCACCACAAAGCCCATGCGTGCGCCCATCACCTCTTCAGGCGGGATGAGAATGTCGAAGCTCAGACGGCTGTCATCCGGCACCACAAAGCCTACGCCCGCATCGGTAAAGTAACGGCCAACGATCTGGCTGGTTTTCGGCACCAGCACGCGGACCACGCGCGCTTCGCGGCGGCCTTTACGGTCTGCACCCAGCGGCTGCGCCAGGATCTGGTCGCCGTGAATACACATCTTCATCTGTTCGGATGAGAGGTACAGGTCGTCTTTACGGCCTTCCACGCGCAGGAAGCCGAAGCCATCGCGATGACCAATAACGGTGCCTTTCAGCAGGTCGAGGCGTTCTGGCAGCGCGTAGCACTGGCGACGAGTAAAGACAAGTTGCCCGTCACGTTCCATGGCGCGCAGGCGGCGGCGAAGGGCTTCAATTTGCTCTTCACCTTCAATGTTCAGTTCAACGGCAAGTTCTTCACGATTGGCGGGTTTTTCGCGTTTTGTTAAGTGTTCAATGATGAACTCGCGGCTGGGGATAGGATTCGCGTATTTTTCGGCTTCGCGTTCCTGGAAAGGATCTTGTGACATGTCGGTTCCTCCGTTGTCAGCTCCGGTGGAAATTTTCTTCATTCCACCAGCAATAATTTATAAAGCGGTTGATTCTCTTCAACCAAATCGGCCAGCGTGTAGTTATCCAGTTCCTTGAGAAAACTTTGCACGGCCTTTGAAAGCGCCTGTTTCAGGCGGCAAGCGGGCGTAATGTGGCAAAACGCACTGCTACAGTTCACCAGAGATAGCGGCTCCAGTTCACGTACCACATCGCCGATACGGATACTCTGTGCCGGTTTACCGAGACGGATCCCTCCATTCTTCCCGCGGACGGCAGCAACGTATCCGGCACGACTAAGTTGATTGATTATTTTGACCATATGATTACGGGACACACCGTACACCTCTGTGACTTCAGAGATGCTGGTCATCTTCCCATCGGGTAACGACGCCATGTAAATCAGCGCGCGTAAGCCGTAATCGGTGAAACTTGTTAACTGCACATCAACCTCAGGAAAAAGGGAAAACGCGGTCAAACCGCAGAGATATTCATTAATGATGATAAACCAGCCAGATAGTTAGCGGCTAATTTATTTGACAGACGGGGCGAAAAAGCGGAGATCCAGGAGCGGTCGCCGGATGGCGCTGCGCTTATCCGGCCTACGGGTTTCCCCGCAGGCCAGCAGTCACGAAGATTATGCGTCGAACGGGTCGCGCAGGATCATCGTTTCAGTACGATCCGGGCCGGTAGAAATAATATCGATCGGCACTTCGGTCAGTTCTTCAATACGCTTAATGTAGTCCAGCGCAGCTTTTGGCAGGCCACTACGTTCTTTCACACCGAAGGTGGTCTCAGACCAGCCCGGCATGGTTTCGTAGATTGGCTCAATGCCTTCCCAGTCGTCAGCGGCCAGCGGAGTGGTAGTCACTTCGCGACCATCTGGCAGACGGTAGCCCACGCAGATTTTCACTTCTTTCAGGCCGTCCAGTACGTCCAGCTTGGTCAGGCAGAAGCCAGACAGGGAGTTGATCTGCACAGCACGACGCACGGCAACGGCGTCCAGCCAGCCGGTACGACGACGACGACCGGTGGTTGCGCCAAACTCGTTACCCTGCTTGCAGAGGAACTCGCCGGTTTCATCAAACAGCTCGGTCGGGAATGGACCTGCACCCACGCGAGTGGAGTACGCTTTGATGATGCCCAGAACGTAATCCACATAACGTGGGCCCAGGCCGGAGCCGGTTGCCACGCCACCCGCGGTGGTGTTAGAGGACGTTACGTACGGATAGGTACCGTGGTCGATGTCCAGCAGGGTACCCTGCGCACCTTCAAACATGACGAAATCGCCACGCTTGCGCGCCTGGTCCAGCAGATCGGACACATCAACAACCATGCCGGTCAGAATGTCAGCAATCGCCATGACGTCATCCAGCACTTTCTGGTAGTCAACGGCTTCGGCTTTATAGAAATTCACCAGCTGGAAGTTGTGATATTCCATCACTTCTTTCAGTTTTTCAGCGAAGGTCGCTTTGTCGAAGAGGTCGCCCACGCGCAGACCGCGACGAGCCACTTTATCTTCGTATGCCGGGCCGATGCCACGACCGGTAGTGCCGATCGCTTTCGCGCCACGCGCTTTTTCACGCGCCACGTCCAGCGCCACATGATAGTCCAGGATCAGCGGGCAGGCTTCGGAGAGCAGCAGACGCTCACGAACAGGGATACCACGGTCTTCCAGACCTTTCATCTCTTTCATCAGCGCAGCTGGAGACAGCACAACGCCGTTACCGATGATGCTGGTGACGTTTTCGCGAAGAATGCCTGATGGAATAAGATGGAGGACGGTTTTTTCACCGTTGATTACGAGAGTATGGCCTGCGTTGTGACCGCCCTGGTAGCGTACAACATATTTAGCCCGTTCAGTCAGAAGATCGACAATCTTCCCTTTACCTTCGTCACCCCATTGGGTGCCCAGTACGACGACGTTGTTACCCATTTTTTTCAAAATCACCGTTTGCTTAAAAATGGATTCTACCATCGCTTTTTCAGATATACAGCACTTTTTGACCCTAAAATATGCCGATTGCGGTTAGTTTTTGATCAGCCAATCGTTTTCCTCAACATGTAGTAGATAACGATACCGGCAACCACAAGTCCACCACCAAAACGACGCAAAATATTGTCCGGAAGTTGGCTCATGGTCGCGATCATCCGTCGCCATGCGCGTGGATAGAGCATCGGGCCGAGGCCTTCCAGCACCAAAACCAAAGCCAGTGCGAGCCAGATCGTTGAATTCATTTTTCATCCTTATAAAAGAAAACCACCGCTCCGTGAAGAGCGGTGGTTTGAATACTCAAACGAGCCTGAGTTTATCGCGTTGCGTTAGTCGGCGTCTTCATATAACGGAAGAAATCGCTGTCCGGGCTGAGTACCATCACATCCTGGTTGCTCTGGAAGCTATTCTCGTAAGCACGCAGGCTACGGATAAAGGCGTAGAAGTCGGGATCCTGGCTGAAGGCATCGGCAAACAGCTTCGCGGCTTCGGCATCGCCTTCACCACGCAGGATACGGCCTTGACGCTCAGATTCCGCCAGCGTCTTGGTCACTTCGTAGTCCGCTGCGGCACGCAGTTTCTCGGCCTCTTCCTGACCCTGTGAACGGTGACGACGGGCTACCGCTTCACGCTCGGCGCGCATACGGTTGTAGATCGCCTCGGACACCTCCGCTGGCAGGTTGATCTGCTTGATACGCACGTCAACCACTTCGATACCCAGTGCAGCCATACTGTTCGGGTTGATCACCGGTACTTTACCGTTGGTTTCAGCCTGAACGCGTTCAGCCGCTTTGGCAATCGCGTCATCCGCTGCCGGTGTTTCCACTTCGTCTTCGGTACCCGCTGTACCTGAGTTCAATGCATCACGCACTTCCAGGGTCAGACGACCTCGGGAGTCGGTCACGATGTCTTTTACATCCAGACGACCAATTTCAGAACGCAGACGGTCAGAGAACTTACGTTTCAGCAGCACTTCTGCCTGAGAAACGTCACCACCGCCGGTTGCCAGGAAGTAGCGGCTGAAGTCGCTGATACGCCATTTGATGTAGGAATCAACGATCAGGTCTTTCTTCTCTTTAGTCACGAAACGGTCGGCCTGGTTATCCATGGTCTGGATACGTGCGTCGAGCGTTTTGACTGACTGAATGAAAGGCACCTTGAAGTGCAGACCCGGCTCGTAGATCACCGGACGCTTGTCGCCGTCACGCACGACGCTGCTAAACTGGAACTTGATCCCACGTTCGCCCTCTTTCACCACAAAGATGGAGGTGTAGAGCACGACCAGTGCGATGATGATGATCGCAATAACTGACTTACGCATCCTTATTCCCCCTGACGCTGGTAGTCGTTACGCTGCGCGTTAGCACGGCGTTGGTCCATAATGTCACCATCGTTCGAAGAAGGCGTTGTGTTCGCGCTGGAGCTACCAGACGAGGCTGGCGGCAGACGCAGCAGGTTGTTGGCTCCGCTGTTGTCTTTTGCTGCCGGTGCAGAACCGCCTTTAAGCATCTGATCCAGCGGCAGGACCATCAGGTTTCCGCCTTTGTTGTCGTTAACCAGCACTTTACGCGTATGGCTCAGCACTTTTTCCATGGTCTCGATATAGAGACGCTCACGGGTAATTTCCGGCGCGGCTTTATATTCCGGCAGGATCTTCGCGAAGCGAGCCACTTCACCCTGTGCTTCCAGGATGGTCTGGGTCTTATACGCGCGCGCTTCTTCCAGAATACGCTGCGCCTGACCGTTTGCACGCGGCTGAACTTCGTTGGTATACGCTTCCGCTTCACGGATGTACTGCTGTTCGTTTTCACGCGCGGCAATCGCATCGTCAAACGCCGCTTTCACCTCTTCCGGCGGACGTGCAGCCTGGAAGTTGACGTCCAGCAGGGTGATACCCATGTTGTACGGACGGATGGTCTCTTCCAGCTCGCGCTGGGTATCGCTACGAATAACGGTACGACCTTCGGTCAGGATACGGTCCATGGTGTATTTACCGATCACGCCACGCAGGGCACTGTCTGTCGCCTGACGCAGGCTGTCATCCGCGCTGGTCACGCTAAACAGATAACGCTCAGGATCGGTCACGCGGTACTGGACGTTCATCTCAACGCGCACCACGTTTTCGTCAGAGGTCAACATCACGCCAGACGCCGCCAATTCACGGACGGACTCCACGTTCACTGCGGTCACGTTATCAATGAAGGTCGGTTTCCAGTTCAGGCCCGGCTCAACCAGATGGCTGAACTTACCGAAACGGGTTACCACGCCGCGCTCTGCTTCTTTAATGGTGTAGAACCCGCTGGCTGCCCAGATGATGACTACCGCCGCGGCCACAATGCTTACTACGCGGCCACCCATAGGCGGGCGCGGACTCTGAGTGGAGTTGCCACCCGAGCCAGAACCTTTTCCTCCGCCAAGGCCACCAAGCTTTTTGCTCAGTTTGCGGAAGATATCATCCAGATCTGGCGGCCCCTGCTCGCGACCACCTTTGTTGCCATTTCCCCCAGAGTTGCCGCCTTGATTATTGCTGCTTCCCCACGGGTCGCGGTCTTGTCCGTTATTACCGGGCTGATTCCACGCCATGTATATGCTCCATATTTGTTATGCAAGGGCGAATTTTTCAGGCTTCCCCTTTCTGATCAGACGATATAGTCCGCCAGCGCAGGTTCTTGTTTACAGAGGCGACGCCAGTCAACGATCGGCATACGCACCTGCATCCCCACGCTGCCGTCATCCTCCATCCACTCTTTTTCTATCGCCTGAAGCTGATAAAACCGGCTACGCAGCCTGCCTTCCTGTGGCGGCAGTCGCAGCGTGTGCTGAGCTACCTCACCGGAAAGACGTTCTGTCAAAGCCTGGAAAAGCAGTGGCACACCAATCCCGGCCTGAGCAGATAGCCAGACCCGAATTGGTTTGTTCTCTTCATCTCGGTCGATACGCGGTTCGAAATCGTCCAGCATATCGATCTTGTTCATCACCAACAGGGTGGGAATTTCGTGGGCGTCAATCTCTTCGAGCACCACATTCACCGCGTCGATGTTCTCCTGCACGCGTACGTCAGCCGCATCAATCACGTGCAGCAGCAGGGTCGCCTGACGCGTCTCCTGCAACGTCGCTTTAAACGCCGCCACCAGATCGTGCGGCAGATGGCGGATAAACCCTACGGTATCCGCCAGTACCGTTTCACCGACGTCTGCGACGTCAATACGGCGCAGCGTAGGGTCCAGGGTCGCAAACAGCTGGTCTGCGGCATACACCTGGGCCTCGGTTATCTGGTTAAACAGGGTGGATTTACCGGCGTTGGTATAGCCCACCAGCGACACCGTTGGGATGTCGGCTTTGGTTCGCGCCCGACGCCCCTGTTCGCGCTGTTTCTCAACACGCTCCAGACGAGAAAGGATCTGGGTTATACGGCCACGCAGCAAACGACGGTCGGTTTCGAGCTGGGTTTCACCCGGGCCACGTAAACCAATCCCGCCTTTTTGTCTTTCAAGGTGTGTCCAGCCACGCACCAGACGCGTCGCCAGATGGCGCAACTGCGCCAGCTCAACCTGCAACTTACCCTCGTGGGTACGCGCACGCTGAGCAAAAATATCTAAGATCAACCCCGTGCGATCGATAACACGACATTCGCAGAGAGCTTCCAGGTTACGTTCCTGAGCCGGAGACAGCGCATGATCAAACAGCACGACTGATGCGCCGGTTGCTTTTACGGCATCCGCAATTTCAACTGCTTTACCTTCACCAACAAAGTACTTCGGGTGCGGCGCTTTACGGCTACCGGTAATCACCTGCATTGCTTCGACACCGGCGGAAGAGACCAGAGATTCAAACTCCTGGAGGTCTTCCATATCTTTGTCTTGCGAAAAATAGATGTGTACCAGCACCGCCTGCTCACCGGCGTCATAACGGTCAAACAAGCGTAAACCTCTCTAAAAAGATCAGCGGGGAACGCAGGATCCCTGGCTCCCCGTGTGGAAAACAGCCCAAAACCTTATTCGGTTTCTTCGCTGTCCTGCGCAGGAGCAGATGAACCCTGCGCGTTGCTGCCATGATGGTAGTTACTGCCAGTGCCGCCGCCAGCGTTATTGCTGTGATGAGATACCGGACGGGACGGAACAACAGTAGAAATCGCGTGCTTATAGACCATCTGGCTGACCGTGTTTTTCAACAGGATCACGAACTGATCGAAAGACTCAATCTGACCTTGCAGCTTAATACCATTCACCAAATAAATAGAAACTGGAACACGCTCCCGACGCAATGCGTTCAGGAACGGATCTTGTAAAGATTGCCCCTTAGCCATTCTATCTTTTCCTTATATGCTTGTTTTGTACTTAGAACCTTGCGATTCTGAAAAATTGCGCACGATACGGCTTAATTGTACACATTCAGTCAGCGATATCACCAATAACCTCAATCACTTCGTTTAACGCCTGTTGTGGTTTTTCACTGTCTAACCAGTGAACCCCCTCCCAACCGCGCAACCAGGTGATCTGGCGCTTCGCTAACTGTCTCGTGGCGCAAACACCTCGATAAACCATTTCATCGTATGAAATCTCGCCTTCAAGATACGACCACATCTGGCGGTATCCCACACAACGAATGGAAGGCATGTCCGTATGCAAATCTCCACGGGCAAAAAGCGCCCGCACTTCTGCTTCAAAATCTGAAGCCAACATCTGATGAAAACGCTGCTCAATTCGTTGATGGAGCAGTTCACGGCTCGCCGGGGCGATGGCGAACTGATGCACCTGATACGGCAGAGCGTCTCCTGACGTTTGCGTCAGTTCCGTTAAAGTTTTACCCGAAATGAAAAAAACTTCCAGTGCCCGGGAAAGCCTTTGCGGATCGTTTGGGTGGATCCGCGCTGCGGCAACCGGATCAATCTCTTCCAGTTGCCTGTGCAAAACGTCCCACCCCTGCTCTGCCGCCTGCCGCTCAATCTCCGCTCTCACTTCCGGATCGGCCGATGGCAGAGGCGATAACCCCTCCAGCAGCGCCTTAAAGTAGAGCATCGTGCCGCCAACTAACAGCGGTATGCGTCCCGCGGCGGTAATCTCGGCCATCTCAGCTAAGGCGTCGCGGCGAAAATCTGCTGCGGAGTAAGCCTGTGCCGGGTCGAGAATATCCAGTAAACGGTGCGGTGCCGCACGCAGTTCGTCTGCGTTGGGCTTCGCCGTGCCGATGTCCATTCCTCGGTAAATGAGGGCTGAATCAACGCTAATCAACTCTACTGGCAAAACTTTACGTAACTCAATGGCTAACGCCGTTTTACCGGAGGCCGTTGGCCCCATTAAAAAAATCGCCTTTGGCAGGCTCGCCTTACTTACATCAGTCATGTTTCAGGGCGGTCATCGCCGTTTTTAAATCAACAGGTTGTAACAAACCACCTGGCGGCGCTTTCACCAGCTGTGGACAGAGGCGTTCCACCTCTGCCAGAACGGTAATCGCCTGCGCCATACTCCACGGCGAATGTTCGCTGGCCAGATGGCGGGCGATCCACTGCGCGGTATCGGCGGCATCAAACGTCGTTTGTTGCGCCAGGTAGCCTATCAGTTCAGGAATCAAGTTTTGTAAATTTTGTTGGCGTAAGGGTAAAGGCACTGCGCGAATTGTCACATGCTGCGCGTCCAGTACGATTTCAATCCCCATTTCGGCAAGAAGCGCCTGGGCACGCTGCAAAACCCCTGTTTCTTCATGGTTTATTTTCAACCGAACCGGGATCAGTAACGGCTGAGCGCAGGCGGCGTTTTCCCCTGGCGTCAGTTGCGCCTGTTTAAGCCAGCGTTCCGCTACCGGCAACGCCAGCAGCATCAATTTCCCCTCACGTTCAAGCAGTGCCATGTCCGGGGCGACAATCGTCAATACCCGGCCAAAACTCTGGCTATGTCCGTCAAGGGAAGACGGGGATACCTCAATATGTTCTTTCCGTTCCACGGCTGGGGTGTCCAGCAATTTACGGTATAACGCCCCTTGCTGCTTTTGATACCCCGGCTGGGCATTTGGGTAGTTGGCGCCCGTCGGGCGCGGTGCGCTTCCCGCTGACGAAAAACGCGGAGCCACTGGTTCGCGCGCGACTGCGGGTTCAGCGAAATGGTTACGTCCGGCCGCCACGCGATTTTCTGGCAGCGATCGCGGTGCAGGAACGTCGTTTTCCAGCGGCAGCGTTGGCTCAGCCTGCTTCTGCAAAACGCTAACGACGCCCTGATAGATAAAATCATGCACCAGACGCGACTGGTGGAAACGCACCTCGTGCTTGGCGGGGTGCACGTTAACGTCAACCTGATGCGGGTCGATCTCCAGATAAAGCACAAAGGCGGGCTGTTGATCGGTGCCGAGCTTATCTTCACAGGCCTGGCGAATGGCGTGGTTAATCAGACGGTCGCGCATCATTCGACCGTTGACGTAGCAGTACTGAATCTCAGCAAACGCGGCGCTACTGGCGTTCGGATCGGCAACCCAGCCGCGCAGGGCCAAATCGCCATGCTGCCACTCAATGGCCAGCGCTTTTTCCAGGAACGGCGTGCCGCAGATGGCGCCCAGCCGACGCTCCTTTTGCCCGCCTTCCGCCACTGCCCGGTACTGACGCATCACCTTACCGTTATGACTGAGGTTAAGAGTGACATCAAAGCGTGCCAGCGCGATGCGGCGGATGATCTCGTCGATATGTCCGAATTCGGTCTTCTCGGTTCGCATAAACTTGCGCCGGGCGGGCGTGTTATAGAAAAGATCCAGCACTTCAAGCGTGGTGCCTACCGGGTGCGCCGCTGGTTTAACCGTGACGTCCATATCGCGCCCTTCGGCGTAGGCCTGCCAGGCTTCCTGCTGGTCGGCCGTGCGGGAGGTCAACGTTAAGCGGGAAACGGAGCTGATACTGGCCAGCGCTTCGCCGCGAAAACCCAGGCTGATAATCGCTTCCAGATCGTCAAGTGACGCAATTTTACTGGTGGCATGACGCGCCAGCGCCAGCGCCAGCTCGTCCTTTTTGATGCCACAGCCGTTATCGCGAATGCGGATAA
Organism: Enterobacter cloacae complex sp. XAL002; assembly: GCF_049236805.1. NCBI lineage: Bacteria > Pseudomonadati > Pseudomonadota > Gammaproteobacteria > Enterobacterales > Enterobacteriaceae > Enterobacter > Enterobacter cloacae complex sp. XAL002. Next base: position 37,548 of record NZ_JBMKJN010000013.1, on the reverse strand, counting down.
GCTTTGCGCCCCCGCGTTCAATGTCGATATCAATGCGGGTCGCCCCTGCATCGAGGCTGTTTTCCACCAGCTCTTTCACCACCGATGCAGGGCGTTCCACCACCTCACCGGCGGCGATTTGGTTCGCGAGCTGCGGCGGTAGAACCTGAATCGGCATGAACTCTCCTTAATTAGTCGCGGTCATCTCACCCGGCAGCGCGGCGCTTGCCGTCTGGGCTGCCCCGCCCTGCGGCGCAGACTGAAGCGGATGCGCGTCAAAGTATTTACGCAGACCGTTATAAATCGCTTCAGCAATTTGCTGCTGATAGCTGTCGCTTCCCAGTAAACGCTCTTCACCGTGATTACTGATAAAACCCGTCTCTACCAGAATTGACGGAATATCCGGCGAACGCAGGACACCGAGGCTCGCATGTTCCGGACGACGCTTATGCAGCGATCCGACGCTTTGCAGCTGGTTGAGTACGTTAGTGGCGACATCATACCCGACGCGCTGAGAATGACCGAACTGTAAATCCAGTACCGCCTGGCTGAGATACGGATCGGCCTGGCTGTTTGCCAGCACATCGCCTGCCCCGCCTAACAGTTCAGACTGCTTCTCGTGCTCTTCAAGCCAGTTCGCCATTTCACTGTTGGCACGACGGTTCGACAGTACCCATACCGACGCGCCGGTGGCGTTACGGTTCGGCGCAGCATCCGCGTGAATCGACACCAGGAAGTTGGCGTTTTGCTTACGCGCCACATCCGAGCGTCCCATCACTGAAATAAAGTAATCTCCGTCGCGGGTCATGACCCCTTTGAACATCGGATCGTCATTCAGAAGCGCACGCAGCTTACGGGCAATGGCGATAGTGACGTTTTTCTCCCGCGTGCCGCCCGGGCCAATCGCGCCAGGATCTTGCCCGCCGTGTCCGGCGTCGATGGCGATAATCACTTTGTCGCCACTGACCGGCGTTCGCCGCGCGCTGACCGCCGGACGCGTCACCGTGTTGCTGCTGGTCACGGCGGTAAGTCGGTCATTTTGTGATTTAAACGGATTACGGGCTGGCTCAGACGGCCTTGGGGTATAAACCGGCGCTTCTACGCGTTTTGCTACCACAGGTGCAGGCGGTGGCGGCGGCGGAACATCAGCATTAATGGTAAAAACCACCGTATAACTGGCGCCGTTTTGCTGCTTAACCGCCTTCGTTTTGCCCTTTTCGGTGAGATCGACCACCAGACGCAGAGACTGCGCATCCTTCGGCGTCCCCGAACGGATGCTTTTCACCAGATTGTTGCCGCTGAACTGGAGCGGCAGCCCCTGGATCACCCCGGACTGTTTAATATCGAGCGCCACGCTGCGGCTGTCGATTTGTGAGAAAGCATATTCAGGATCGCCCATAAAGCTGAAGGTAATGCGGGCCTGGCTATCGCCATTCGACACCTGAATATCCGAGAGGCTGGCCGCACCGGCCTGCGCGCACAGCAGAACCGTGGCTGCCAAAATCCAACCTTTAACGCGATTAATCATCCCGTTATCCCTACGCTCAACCGGCTAAACGCGCCAGTAAGGAACAGCCTGATGAGGAAACCGCACTGATGCGCGCCTCACGCCCTTGTGCCTGATAATCCAAGTGAATTTCGACATCCGGGTCAGGCAGCACACCCGCACCTTGTTGCGGCCACTCCACCAGGCAAATGGCGTCGTTGGCAAAGTAATCGCGGATCCCCATAAATTCCAGCTCCTCAGGATCCGCAAGACGATATAAATCAAAGTGGTACACCATGATATTTTCAAGCGTGTACGGTTCTACTAGCGTATAAGTCGGGCTTTTTACGTTCCCGTTATGGCCTAACGCCTGCAAAAAACCACGGCTGAAGGTTGTTTTACCCGCGCCTAAATCACCATACAGATAAATGACGGTCGCCCCCTGACAGGCCTGCGCCACGCGCTTGCCGAGATCTAAAGTGGCTTGTTCATCAGGTAAAGGAATCGCTCGATTAGTCATTTTCTACGTCAATCACATCCGGGTTAACAACACGCCGCAGCGTGCAAAAAAGATCGGTGGCCAGCATACCGCGCGTTCCGTAACGAGCAGCCAGCCTGTCAGCCGCCGCACCGTGGGCCACGCAGCCAGCACAGGCTGCATCATAAAGGGGTAGTTTCTGTCCGAGCAATGCGCCAATGATGCCAGAGAGCACATCACCCATGCCGCCGCTCGCCATGCCTGCATTACCGGCATCAACGATGCCCATCGCATCATCGCTGGCGATAACGGTCCCCGCCCCTTTCAAAACGACAACACCTCCGTAACGTTTTACCAGACGTTGGGCTGAAAGTAAGCGATCGCTTTCAATTTCTGCCACGCTACAGTTAAGCAGCCGTGCGGCTTCGCCGGGGTGTGGCGTCAGAATGCGATTGTGACGCTTATCCGGGTTTATTGCCAGAAGGTTAAGCGCGTCGGCATCCCAGAGCATCGGCTTACGAAAATTCTCGGCCTTTTGCAGGGCCTGTTTACCCCACTCCTGCTGACCCAGGCCCGGACCAATGACTACCACGTCCGCCCACTCAAGACCCTCTTCAATCGCCTGTGGGACAAGCTCGTGGACCATCAGCTCCGGCCGCGCGGTAATAATCGGCGGAATGTTTTCGCTGCGGGTCAGCACGCGTACTAATCCGGCACCGCTGCGCAACGCGGCCTCTCCTGTCATGCGAATCGCACCTGCCGTGCCATGATCGCCACCGATAATCAGCAGCCGGCCATGATCACCCTTATGGGATGTGGGGCGGCGCGGAGGCAGCCACTGAGCAAGCAGGGAGGCATCAAAGCGGGTGATGTGGGTATCCTGTCCAGCCAGCCAGTTTTCCAGCCCCAGTGCGTTGTGATGTAACGTCCCCACGACATCCCGCGCTTTACCGGTAAGCAAACCCGGCTTCAGGGCGATAAAGGTCACGGTGTGCGCAGCCTCAATCGACACGCCCGGCGTCGCGCCGGTTTGCGCCATCAGGCCGGAGGGAATATCCAGCGCCACCACCGGGGCGGGGTGCGCATTAGCGTGGGTAATCAGCGCGGCGACGTCATCGCGAGTCGCGCGCATCAGCCCCGTCCCCAGCAGACCATCAACAATCACGTCGACATCCTCGGGCCAGATAATATCAGGCGCATGAATAATGCCCCCCGCATTCAGCCAGGCCTCTCTCGCCATGCCAGCCTCTTCCGGTAGCGGCTTGTCGCTCTCCAGCGCCAGCAGGGTAACGCGCAGCCCCGCCGCCACCGCAAGACGAGCCACCACATAGCCATCGCCACCGTTATTGCCGTGCCCGCACAGAATCAGGTAGTGCGAGGCATCCGGATAAGCCGTGCGCGCCACGTTAAACGCCGCCTCGCCCGCGCGCTGCATCAGTTCATAAAGGGTAATGCCGAGGCTGTCTGCGGCCTCTTTTTCGGCCCGACGGAGGTCATCCGCATGCCAGATGGAATGTGGTATACTTGCGGGGTTTTTCTTCACAGTATGGTCCGTCATGTCACAGCCCCTCAATCTCAATGAATTAGCGCAAAAAATAAAACAGTGGGGTGCTGAACTGGGCTTCCAGAAGGTCGGTATTACCGATACCGACCTCTCTGCCAGCGAGCCTAAGCTACAGGCATGGCTGGATAAACAATACCACGGCGAGATGGAGTGGATGGCGCGTCACGGTATGATGCGTGCCCGCCCCCACGAGCTGTTGCCGGGTACGCTGCGCGTCATTAGCGTACGCATGAACTATCTGCCCGCTAACGCGGCCTTTGCGCGCACGCTAAAAAATCCTTCGCTGGGTTACGTCAGCCGATACGCGCTGGGACGTGATTACCATAAACTTCTGCGCAACCGTCTAAAAAAGCTCGGGGAAACCATTCAGCAGCACTGTGTTTCGCTGAATTTTAGACCCTTTGTCGATTCTGCGCCTATTCTTGAGCGCCCTATCGCCGAAAAAGCCGGGCTTGGCTGGACAGGTAAGCACTCACTTATCTTAAGCCGCGACGCGGGCTCATTCTTTTTCCTGGGTGAACTGTTGATTGATTTACCCCTGCCGGTAGACGGTCCGGTGGAAGAAGGGTGTGGCCGCTGCGTGGCCTGTATGACCATCTGCCCAACGGGCGCTATCGTTGAACCCTATACCGTTGATGCGCGCCGCTGTATCTCTTATCTCACCATCGAGCTGGAAGGTGCTATTCCAGAGGAATTTCGTCCGCTTATTGGCAACCGCATCTACGGCTGTGATGACTGCCAGCTGATTTGTCCGTGGAACCGTTATTCACAGTTGACGGACGAAGAAGACTTCAGTCCCCGCAAGGCGTTACATGCCCCGCAGCTGATCGAACTTTTCGCCTGGAGCGAAGCCTGGTTCCTGAAGGTGACGGAAGGTTCCGCCATACGTCGTATCGGCCACCTGCGCTGGCTGCGTAATGTGGCCGTTGCGCTGGGTAATGCCCCATGGGATGAAGCCAATCTTCAGGCGCTCGAAAGCCGCAGAGGTGAGCACCCACTTCTTGATGAGCACATAGAATGGGCGATTGCGCAGCAAATTGAGAAGCGAAATGCCGGCGTGGTTGAAGTGCAGTTACCGAAGAAACAGCGCCTGGTCAGGGTGATTGAAAAAGGGCTGCCACGGGATGTGTGATATATTCACAGGCTGTGAATAAAAATAAGAATTCAGGCGCAATAAGGTTTAGCAAACAGGTCAAGTGATCTCAATAACATTTTGAAATCAAATTTTCTTCATAGATTACAGTTAATTACGAAGATATTATTCACCCTGCTAACATTTTGCACAACTGGGATTTATTACAGTTTCTGTGGATAACTCTGTTTACAAGAGTATTTCAGACATAATAGAAAACGTCCCCAACGAAGCATTTCGCTGTGGATAATTTAGGAAAGAAGAAGAATTTGGAGCGGGAAACGAGACTCGAACTCGCGACCCCGACCTTGGCAAGGTCGTGCTCTACCAACTGAGCTATTCCCGCTTGGGTGTTCTGGTGCTGGCGTATCTTGCGATACTTTTCAAATTTTGGAGCGGGAAACGAGACTCGAACTCGCGACCCCGACCTTGGCAAGGTCGTGCTCTACCAACTGAGCTATTCCCGCTTGGGTGTTCTGGTGCTGGCGTATCTTGCGATACTTTTCAAATTTTGGAGCGGGAAACGAGACTCGAACTCGCGACCCCGACCTTGGCAAGGTCGTGCTCTACCAACTGAGCTATTCCCGCAAATCTGTACTGCTTTTGTTGCTGTCGTAACGTGTAATTCTCTGTCGTTACGGGAGGCGCATTATACGAGAAATCCGTTTAGCTGCAACCCCCCTCAAAGCGATTTTTTTGAAATTCAGTTCAAGTGCTTATTTAATCGGCAAGCTGAACAATTTAGCGACAAAAACCCGGCCACGCAAGGCGCCGGATCGCAAAATTAAAGCTTAATAAAGTTTTCGCGATAGTACGCCAGCTCCGCAACAGACTCACGGATGTCGTCCATTGCCTGGTGCGTCCCCTGCTTTGTGAAGCCGTCGAGAATTTCCGGTTTCCAGCGGCGGGCCAGCTCTTTTAAGGTGCTCACATCCAGATAGCGGTAGTGGAAGTAGGACTCCAGCTCCGGCATGTACTTAAACAGGAAGCGACGATCCTGACCAATGCTGTTGCCACAGATAGGCGATTTTCCTGCCGGCACCCACTGCTTCAGAAACTCAAGCGTCGCCAGCTCCGCTTCGCGGTCGCCCAGAGTGCTGGCCTTCACGCGTTCCACCAGCCCGCTGCCAGTATGGGTACGCACGTTCCACTCATCCATCAGCGCAAGCTGGTCATCGGACTGGTGCACGGCAATCGTTGGGCCTTCCGCCAGAATATTGAGGTTAGCATCGGTGACCAGTGTGGCGATCTCAATAATGCGATCGCGCTCGGGATCCAGGCCGGTCATCTCCAGATCGATCCAAATCAGGTTGTTTTCGTCCGCGCTCATGTTATTTTCCACCCTTCTCGCTTAACCGGCAGTAGCAGGTTAACTAGTATTAATTAGAGTGTATCATAGAGGTTTTGCCCGCTATGGGCGACCAGGAGCCAGCGCGATTGAGTAAAAATAAACTCTCCAAAGGGCAGCAGCGCCGCGTGAATGCAAATCACCAGCGCCGTCTTAAAACCACTACGGAGAAGCCCGATTACGACGACAACCTGTTTGGCGAAGCGACGGAAGGCGTGGTGATTAGCCGCTTCGGTATGCATGCCGATGTCGAGTCTGCCGACGGGGACATCCACCGTTGCAATATCCGTCGCACCATCCGTTCCCTGGTGACCGGTGACCGCGTGGTCTGGCGTCCAGGCAAAGCGGCTGCGGAAGGGGTAACGGTTAAAGGTATCGTTGAAGCCGTGCATGAACGCACGTCGGTTCTGACCCGTCCTGATTTCTACGACGGCGTAAAGCCCATTGCCGCCAATATCAACCAGATCGTGATCGTTTCAGCGATTTTACCCGAACTTTCGCTCAACATTATTGACCGTTACCTGGTGGCCTGCGAAACGCTACAGGTTGAGCCGCTCATCGTGCTGAATAAAATCGATCTGCTGGATGACGAGGCCATGGCCTTTGTGAATGAGCAGATGGATATCTATCGCAATATTGGTTATCGCGTTTTGATGGTTTCCAGCCGCACCAAAGATGGCCTGAAGCCGTTAGAAGATGCGCTGACCGACCGCATCAGTATCTTTGCAGGGCAGTCTGGCGTGGGTAAATCGAGCCTGCTTAACAACCTGCTCGGCCTTCAGCAAGAAATCCTGACCAACGATGTGTCGGACGTCTCCGGGCTGGGCCAGCACACCACCACCGCCTCACGTCTCTATCACTTCCCGCACGGCGGCGATGTGATTGACTCCCCGGGTGTGCGTGAATTTGGTCTCTGGCATCTCGAGCCGGAACAAATCTTTAACGGATTTGTCGAATTCCATGACTATATAGGCGCTTGCAAATACCGCGACTGTAAACATGACAACGATCCGGGCTGCGCCATCCGCGAAGCGGTGGAGAACGGTGAAATAGCGGAAACCCGTTTCGAAAATTACCATCGTATTCTCGAAAGCATGGACCAGGTAAAAACGCGTAAAAACTTTTCTGATTCTGATAACTGACAACTAAGCTAAGCGTCGCTAAAATCGTCCCCTTTTTTCAGGTTCCGGCAGCGTACTGCCGGATCAGGAACGACAAAACAATGGCCTGGAGGCTACCTTGTTAAACTCATTTAAACTTTCGCTTCAATACATTCTGCCTAAACTGTGGCTCACTCGCCTGGCGGGCTGGGGCGCGAGCAAACGAGCGGGCTGGCTGACCAAACTGGTCATCGACCTGTTCGTGAAATACTACAAGGTCGACATGAAAGAAGCGCAGAAACCGGATACGGCAAGCTACCGCACCTTCAACGAATTTTTTGTGCGTCCGCTGCGCGACGAAGTGCGCCCGCTGAATACCGACCCGAACGTGCTGGTGATGCCTGCTGACGGCGTGATCAGCCAGCTGGGTAAAATTGAAGACGACAAAATTTTGCAGGCGAAAGGCCATAACTACAGCCTGGAAGCGCTGCTGGCCGGTAACTACATAATGGCGGATCTGTTCCGCAACGGGACTTTCGCGACCACCTATCTCTCCCCACGCGACTACCACCGCGTTCATATGCCGTGTAACGGCATCCTGCGCGAGATGATCTACGTGCCGGGGGATCTGTTCTCTGTAAACCACCTGACGGCGCAAAACGTCCCTAACCTGTTTGCCCGTAACGAGCGCGTCATCTGCCTGTTTGATACTGAATTTGGCCCAATGGCGCAGATTCTGGTAGGTGCTACCATTGTGGGCAGCATCGAAACCGTCTGGGCGGGCACCATTACGCCGCCACGCGAAGGCGTGATCAAGCGCTGGACCTGGCCTGCCGGGGAAGAAGAAGGTTCTGTGGCCCTGCTGAAAGGTCAGGAGATGGGCCGCTTCAAGCTGGGCTCAACGGTAATCAACCTGTTCGCACCGGGCAAAGTTAACCTTGTCGACGAGCTGGAAAGCCTGTCCGTGACCAAACTCGGCCAGCCTCTGGCAGTATCGACGGAGGTCTTTGCAACGCCAGACGTTGCGCCAGCCCCGTTGCCGGAAGAAGAGATCAAAGCCGAGCACGATGCCAGCCCGCTGGTTGACGACAAAAAAGACGAAGGTTAACAACAGAAGGATCGCTGACGTGCGCCCGATTATCGTATTACTGATGGCCTGGTGCCTCAGCATGGGGGCGTACGCAGCGACGGCCCCCGACGCCAAACAGATTACCCAGGAGCTGGAGCAGGCAAAAGCGGCGAAACCCGCTCAGCCGGAGGCCGTTGAGTCGCTCCAGTCTGCACTGAACGCACTTGAGGAACGAAAGGGTTCTCTTGAGCGCGCCCAGCAATATCAGCAGGTTATCGACAACTTCCCCAAACTCTCTCAAACCCTGCGCTCGCAGTTAAACAGCCTGCGTGATGAACCACGCCAGGTACCCGCAGGGATGACGTCCGAGGCGCTGAATCAGGAGATCCTGCAAGTCAGCAGCCAGCTGCTGGAAAAAAGCCGTCTGGCACAGCAGGAGCAGGAACGGGCGCGTGAAATTGCCGACTCTCTCAGTCAGCTTCCACAGCAGCAAACCGATGCCCGCCGTCAGTTAAATGAGGTGGAACGCCGCATTGGGACGCAGACCGGCAACACCCCGCAGAATCAGGCCCAAAATCTTGGGCTACAGGCGGAATCCGCCAGACTAAAAGCGCTGGTTGATGAACTGGAGTTGGCACAGCTTTCTGCTAATAACCGCCAGGAGCTGTCACGGATGCGTTCGGAACTGGCGCAGAAGCAGAGCGAACAGCTGGATGCGTATCTCCAGGCGCTGAGAAATCAACTCAACAGCCAGCGTCAGCGTGAAGCTGAACGTGCGCTGGAAAGCACCGAGTTGTTGGCCGAAAACAGCGCTAACCTGCCCGACAGCATCGTCGCCCAGTTTAAGGTTAACCGAGAGCTTTCTGCCGCGCTGAATCAGCAGGCGCAGCGCATGGATTTGGTGGCCTCGCAGCAGCGTCAGGCCACTAATCAAACCCTCCAGGTTCGTCAGGCTCTCAACACGCTGCGTGAACAGTCCCAGTGGCTTGGCTCGTCTAACCTGTTGGGCGAAGCGTTACGCGCACAGGTGGCTCGTCTGCCAGAGATGCCAAAACCGCAGCAGCTTGATACGGAGATGGCGCAGCTGCGCGTTCAGCGTCTTCATTATGAAGACCTTCTTAATAAGCAGCCGCAAATCCGCCAGATCCGTCAGGCTGACGGACAGCCGCTCACCGGCGAGCAAAGCCGTATTCTGGAAGCGCAGCTGCGCACCCAACGCGAACTGCTCAATTCCCTGTTGCAGGGGGGCGATACGCTGATCCTCGAGCTCACCAAGCTGAAAGTCTCAAACAGCCAGCTGGAGGACGCGCTGAAAGAGGTCAACGAAGCCACGCACCGTTACCTGTTCTGGACATCCGACGTGCGGCCGATGACCTTCGCCTGGCCGATTGAGATCGTGCAGGATCTGCGCCGCCTCATTTCGCTGGACACCTTCAGCCAGCTGGGTCTCGCCAGCGTGATGATGCTCACCAGTAAGGAGACCATCTTCCCGCTGCTGGGGGCACTGATTCTGGTGGGTTTCAGTATTTATTCCCGTCGCCACTTCACCCGTTTCCTTGAGCGCTCCAGCGCCCGGGTGGGGAAAGTGACACAGGATCACTTCTGGCTGACGCTGCGTACAGTGTTCTGGTCAATTCTGGTCGCGTCTCCGCTGCCGGTGCTGTGGATGACGCTCGGATACGGCCTGCGTGAAGCCTGGCCCTATCCGCTTGCCGTCGCAATTGGCGATGGCGTGACCGCCACCGTTCCGCTGCTGTGGGTGGTGATGATTTGCGCCACGTTTGCGCGGCCAAATGGTCTGTTCATCGCTCACTTTGGCTGGCCGCGTAATCGCGTGGCGCGGGCGATGCGCTATTACCTGATGAGCATCGGGCTGATTGTGCCGCTAATTATGGCGCTGATCATGTTCGATAATCTCAATGACCGGGAGTTCTCCGGCTCGCTGGGACGGCTGTGCTTTATGCTGATCTGCGGGGCATTAGCGGTAGTGACGCTCAGCCTGAAGCGCGCCGGGATCCCGCTTTATCTCGACAAGTCCGGCAGTGGCGATAACATGTTTAACCGTCTGCTGTGGAACCTGCTGCTTAGCGCGCCGCTGGCGGCGATGCTGGCGGCGGCTGTCGGTTATCTCGCCACATCGCAAGCGCTGCTCGCACGACTGGAAACGTCAGTAGCTATCTGGTTCCTGCTGCTGGTGGTCTACCATGTTATTCGCCGCGGCATGCTGATCCAGCGTCGTCGTCTGGCGTTTGACCGTGCCAAACATCGTCGCGCAGAAATACTGGCCCAGCGCGCGCGGGGTGAGGAAGAGCCGAACCACGTCAACAGCACCGAAGGGACTTCAGACGCCGATGACGTCGAACTGGATCTCGATGCGATCAGTACCCAGTCCCTGCGGCTGGTACGCTCAATTCTGATGCTGGTTGCCCTGCTGTCGGTGATCTTCCTGTGGTCGGAAATCCACTCTGCGTTTGGCTTCCTGGAGAACATCTCTTTGTGGGATGTGACGTCGACGGTGCAGGGGGTCGAAAGCCTGGAGCCCATCACCTTAGGGGCCGTGCTGATTGCGATTCTGGTACTCATTATCACCACACAGCTGATCCGTAACTTCCCTGCCCTGCTGGAGCTGGCGCTGTTGCAGCATCTGGATTTAACCCCCGGCACAGGCTATGCGATCACCACCATTACCAAGTATTTAATCATGCTGTTTGGTGGGCTGGTTGGCTTCTCGATGATTGGTATCGAATGGTCAAAACTGCAATGGCTGGTTGCCGCCCTGACCGTAGGCCTGGGCTTTGGTTTACAGGAGATCTTTGCCAACTTCGTCTCGGGTCTGATCATTCTGTTTGAAAAGCCGATTCGAATTGGCGATACGGTGACCATCCGCGATCTGACCGGCAGCGTCACCAGGATCAACACCCGCGCCACCACCATCAGCGACTGGGACCGTAAAGAGATCATCGTCCCGAACAAAGCGTTTATCACCGAGCAGTTTATCAACTGGTCGCTGTCTGACTCCGTCACGCGTGTGGTGCTGACCGTACCCGCTCCGTCGGATGCCAACAGCGAAGAGGTGACGCAGATCCTGTATACGGCTGCTGAACGCTGTTCGCTGGTCATCGACAACCCGCCGCCGGAAGTCTTCCTGGTTGATTTGCAGCAGGGGATCCAGATTTTCGAGCTGCGTATCTACGCCGCCGAGATGGGACACCGTATGCCGCTGCGCCATGAGATCCACCAGCTGATCCTGGCTGGCTTCCGCGAGCACGGAATTGATATGCCGTTCCCACCTTTCCAGATGCGTCTGGAAACGCTGGACGGACGTAAGACAGGAAGAACGTTGACGTCTGCGGCGCGTTCGCGCCCGGCGGGAAGTTTATAATCCATTTCCCCCTCCCTTCCGGGAGGGGTTTTTTCATCCGCTATGCCACTTCTGCCACGCAGGTCATCATGCGGCGGCGGTAGTTCTCATAAATCCCCATTGCCAGCAGCGAGAAGAAGATCGGTCCGCCAACCATCCACAGCGTGCTGCTCCAGTCATTTGCCTCAACCACGGGCTGAATGACGGTAAAGATGTTGGCGAACGCGACGACCAGCACCACAACAGTGGTCGCCAGCAGCGTCGCCACGCGGGTTTTGAAGATCACAAACGGTCGCTCCAGATCCTGCTTCGCCTTAAAGAACGGGAACGCCAGCGCCAGGAATAGGTACGGAAGCGTCATCGATACGTTTGCCATCAGGGTCAGCTTGTTATAGAACGCCGACGCGGTATCGCCGCCGAAGGACACCAGCAGAATGAACACGCACACCAGCATGCACTGCATCCACATTGCGTTGGCAGGCATACCGGCAGCGTTCAGCTGCGTCATACGTGCGGGCCACAGCGCCTTTGGCGTCCCCTGAATAATCGCTTTCAGCGGCGAGTAGATCAGCGTGAAGAACGCGCCAGTATAGGCGAGGAACATCGACAAACCGGTAATCCGCGCAAACCAGATCCCCAGGGTGGCCGACGTTTCCGGCGCGAGATCCATGGCGTTGCCCAGCGTCACCCCCAGGCTTTTCATCAACACGTAGGTAATGTTGCCGAGGTTGGTGGTGTTATTGCTCAGTACCTGCTGCCAGTTGGTGCTGACGCCCCAGAGGAAAATCGCCAGCGAGTAGCCAATGGAAATGACGATGGCGGCAAAGATAATGCCTTTGGCAAAGTTCTTTTCCGGGTTTTCGGTTTTATCGACCAGCCCGCCCACGGCTTCAATTCCACCGTAAGCAAAGATGGCAAACACCACGAAGGAGAGCATGGCCAGCCCGGACTGGTAACCCGGATTAGGCGATGAAACGAAGTTGACTTCCTGTGCGAAATGCCCGCCGTTCAGGCACAGAATAGCGATACTGACCAGCAGCAGCACCAGGTTCAGGCACATCACGGAAATTCCGCCAACGGCAGTGATACGGGCAATTTTGTTGATGCCTTTCGAGGCCACCAGCGTGACAACCACCATCCAGCACACCGCCAGAATACCGACCACCTGTGTGGAACTCAGCCCCGCCAGAGACCAGACCTGCGTTTTATCCGCACCGAAGAGAAACGTTGAGAACGGCACCCAGACCTTGGCCGCCGTACTGACCATCCAGACGACATAGGATGAAAACCACATGAACGTACCGATAAACGCATAACGCGGACCGACGCTGTTGTTCATCCACGAATAGATGCCGCCTTCTTCTTTCCTGTACGCCGACCCCATCTCCGCCATCATTAGCGCAAACGGAATAAAGAAGAACAGCGCGGAAACGATATAAAACGGCGTCGCGCTGTAGCCCATCAGATAAAACGCGGACGGGCTATTGGCAAAGCCAAAAACTGACGTAAAAATCATCAGGATGAGCCCGGTAAGGGTCATTTTTTTGAGTGAGTGAGACATATAACCATCCGAAACGGAATTAAACTGCGCGGATGGTAGCAGATGACCAGACAAATATTGTGGCTATCCGAGTCAAATTAAGAAAAAGACCCGTGCATAGAGAAGATAGTAGTTTTTAATGTGGCAGAGTTAAATGACCGAGTAGACCGGGTAAGCGACAGCGCCACCCGGCAATTCTTTATGCGCGATCGACCGTAAAGGCAATCACATCGCCCAGTTGTTCTGCGCCCAGCGCCAGCATGACCAGGCGATCCACACCCAGCGCCACGCCGGAGCAGTCCGGCAGACCGGCTTTAAGCGCTTCCAGCAGGTTGGTGTCAATCGGCTGCTGCGGCAGACCGCGCGCGTTGCGCTTGCGGTTATCCTGCTCGAAACGCTGTTGCTGTTCGCGCGCGTCGGTCAGCTCATGGAAACCGTTCGCCAGCTCGATGCCTTTAAAGTACACCTCAAAGCGCTCCGCCACGCGGTGATCTTCGGTGCTGATCTGCGCCAGTGAAGCCTGGCTGGCCGGGAAGTGATAGACAAACGTCGGACGATCTTTGCCAATCTGCGGTTCAACACCAAAGGTGAACAGCAGTTGCAGCAGCGTGTCGCGATCCTCTTCGTTATCCGCCACGTTGCTCAAATCCAGTTTTGCCGCCACTTCACGCAGCTGTGTTTTATCAGCCGACAGCGGATCAATTTCCAGATGACGCTGGAAGGCCTGCTGATAGGAGAGCGTTTCAGCTTCCGCGCAATCCAGCACCTGTTGGAGCAGATCGTCGACTTCGTTCATCAGACGATACATGTCGTAGTGCGGGCGGTACCACTCCAGCATGGTGAATTCCGGATTATGGTGTCGGCCCATCTCTTCATTACGGAAGCTACGGCACAGCTGATAGACCGGACCACACCCGGCCGCCAGCAGACGCTTCATATGGTATTCCGGGCTGGTCATCAGATACAGATTCATGCCCTGAGAGTGGCCTGGGCCAACAAAACGGGTTTCAAACGGGACCAGATGAATATCCGTGACCGTCGCCTGACTCATGCACGGCGTTTCCACCTCCAGGACACCGCGATCCGCAAAGAAGCGGCGGATCTCCGCCATAATTGCTGCGCGCTTTAGCAGGTTTGGAATGGATGCGCTCGGCTGCCAGGTGGCCGTTTCGCTCATGAGTTATTTCTCCGTTTTCAGACAAGGGCACGAAGTCTACTCGCAAGCCGGGGCAGAGACAAATTTTGCACAGTAAAAGCCCCTTTTCATTGCACAGAGAAATACTGTGACGTCATTCATTAATCACGATGATAAATCACCGCACAGAACAGCAAAAAAATCGAACACGTCAAATTTCCCTCACTTCTACGCGGTTATACTGTTTTACCCATAAAGGAGCAGTGGAATCGCTTCCGCAATCGTCCGTTCGGGCAGGTGAACGTCCTTTAGCTCATCACGTTGCGGGAAAACCAAAATCTGGAGGAATGTCGTGCAAACTTTTCAAGCCGATCTTGCCGTAATAGGCGCTGGCGGGGCTGGATTACGCGCTGCAATTGCTGCGGCACAAGCCAATCCGAACGCCAAAATCGCATTGATTTCAAAAGTCTATCCGATGCGCAGCCACACGGTAGCCGCAGAAGGAGGATCCGCCGCCGTCGCGCAGGATCATGACAGCTTCGAATACCATTTCCACGACACGGTTGCAGGGGGCGACTGGCTTTGCGAACAGGATGTCGTTGATTACTTCGTGCACCATTGCCCAACGGAAATGACCCAGCTGGAACAGTGGGGATGTCCATGGAGCCGCCGTCCGGACGGGAGCGTCAACGTCCGCCGCTTCGGTGGCATGAAGATCGAACGCACCTGGTTTGCTGCCGATAAGACCGGCTTCCACATGCTGCACACCCTGTTCCAGACCTCCCTCCAGTTCCCACAAATCCAGCGCTTTGACGAACATTTCGTTCTCGACATTCTGGTCGACGACGGTCATGCGCACGGACTGGTAGCAATGAACATGATGGAAGGCACGCTCGTCCAGATCCGCGCTAAGGCGGTGGTGATGGCAACGGGCGGTGCGGGCCGCGTATACCGCTACAACACCAACGGCGGCATCGTCACCGGTGACGGTATGGGCATGGCGCTCAGCCACGGCGTCCCGCTGCGTGATATGGAGTTCGTCCAGTATCACCCAACCGGCCTGCCGGGCTCCGGTATTCTGATGACGGAAGGCTGCCGCGGCGAAGGCGGTATTCTGGTCAACAAAAACGGCTATCGCTATTTGCAGGATTACGGCATGGGTCCGGAAACCCCGCTTGGCGAGCCGAAAAACAAATACATGGAACTCGGCCCACGCGACAAAGTCTCTCAGGCTTTCTGGCACGAGTGGCGCAAAGGCAACACCATCTCAACGCCGCGCGGCGACGTGGTACATCTCGACCTGCGTCATCTCGGCGAGAAGAAACTGCTGGAGCGTCTGCCGTTTATCTGCGAGCTGGCGAAAGCCTATGTGGGCGTCGACCCGGTGAAAGAGCCGATCCCGGTGCGTCCAACCGCGCACTACACCATGGGCGGTATTGAAACCGACCAGCAGTGCGAAACCCGCATCAAAGGGCTGTTTGCGGTGGGTGAGTGTTCCTCCGTCGGTCTGCACGGCGCAAACCGTCTGGGCTCGAACTCGCTGGCTGAGCTGGTGGTCTTTGGTCGCATGGCGGGCGAACGCGCGATGGAGCGTGCCGCAACGGCAGGTGAAGCTAACAGCGCGGCGCTGGATGCGCAGGTTGCAGACATCGAAAAACGCCTGAAAGGCCTGGTGAACCAGGAAGGTAACGAAAACTGGTCGAAGATCCGCGACGAAATGGGGCTGTCGATGGAAGAAGGCTGCGGGATCTACCGTACGCCAGAGCTGATGCAGAAAACCGTCGACAAGCTGGCGGAACTCCAGGAACGCTTCAAGCGCGTGCGCATCACCGACACCTCCAGCGTCTTCAATACCGACCTGCTCTATACCATTGAACTGGGCCACGGCCTGAACGTCGCAGAGTGTATGGCCCATTCTGCCCTGGCGCGTAAAGAGTCCCGCGGCGCGCACCAGCGTCTGGATGAGGGCTGCACCGAACGTGACGACATCAATTTCCTTAAACATACTCTCGCCTGGCGCGATGCGGATGGTACCACCCGGCTGGACTACAGCGACGTGAAAATCACTACGCTGCCACCGGCGAAACGCGTGTACGGTGCAGAAGCAGAAGCCGCCGATAAGAAGGAGAAGGCGAATGGCTGAGATGCAAAAACTGAAAGTTGAAGTGGTGCGCTACAACCCGGAAGTGGACGCCACGCCGCACAGCGCTTTCTATGAAGTCCCTTACGACGAGCAAACCTCCCTGCTGGATGCGCTCGGCTATATCAAAGATAACCTGGCCCCGGACCTGAGCTACCGCTGGTCCTGCCGCATGGCAATCTGCGGCTCCTGCGGCATGATGGTCAACAAAGTGCCGAAGCTGGCGTGTAAAACTTTCCTGCGTGATTACACTAAGGGCATCAAGGTTGAAGCGCTGGGCAACTTCCCGATTGAGCGCGATCTGGTGGTCGACATGACCCACTTTATCGAAAGCCTCGAAGCGATTAAGCCGTACATCATCGGCAACCCGCGCACGCCGGATCAGGGGCCAAACACCCAAACGCCCGCGCAGATGGCGAAATACCATCAGTTTTCCGGCTGCATCAACTGCGGCCTGTGCTACGCCGCCTGTCCACAGTTTGGCCTGAACCCTGAGTTTATCGGCCCGGCCGCCATTACCCTGGCGCACCGCTATAACGAGGACAGCCGCGACCACGGCAAAAAAGAACGTATGGCACAGCTTAACGGCCAGAACGGGGTCTGGACCTGCACGTTTGTCGGTTACTGCTCCGAAGTCTGTCCGAAGCATGTCGACCCGGCCGCCGCTATTCAGCAGGGAAAAGTGGAAAGTTCGAAAGACTTTCTTATCGCTACCCTGAAACCACGCTAAGGAGTGCATGATGACGACTAAACGCAAAGCCTACGTGCGACCAATGCCGTCCACCTGGTGGAAAAAACTGCCGTTTTATCGCTTCTATATGCTGCGTGAAGGCACGGCTGTTCCCGCGGTCTGGTTCAGCCTCGAACTGATGTACGGGGTGTATGCCCTCAAGCACGGCCCGGAAGCCTGGGCCAGTTTTGTGGGTTTCCTGCAAAACCCAATCATCGTGGTTCTGAATCTGATTGTGCTCGCAGCCGCGCTACTGCATACCAAAACCTGGTTTGAACTGGCGCCAAAAGCAGCGAACATCATTGTAAAAGGCGAAAAAATGGGGCCAGAGCCGGTTATTAAAGGGCTCTGGGCAGTGACGGCAGTTGTCTCTGTGGTCATTCTGTTTGTCGCACTGTTCTGGTAAGGAGACTACTGTGATCAATCCAAATCCAAAACGTTCAGATGAGCCGGTCTTCTGGGGGCTGTTTGGCGCAGGCGGCATGTGGAGCGCCATTATTGCCCCGGTCATTATCCTGCTGGTCGGTATTATGCTGCCGCTGGGGCTGTTTCCGGGCGATGCGCTGAGCTATGAGCGCGTACTGGCCTTTGCGAGCAGCTTTATTGGCCGGGTGTTCATCTTCCTGATGATCGTCCTGCCGCTGTGGTGTGGTCTGCACCGTATCCACCATGCGATGCACGATCTGAAAATCCATGTGCCAAGCGGTAAATGGGTCTTCTACGGCCTGGCAACCATTCTGACGGTCGTCACGTTGATTGCCGTGGTCACCATCTGACTGAACAGGCCCGCCATCCGGCGGGCTTTTTACTTTTTCATCTTCTCCACCAGCCACCGGGAAAATTCGCGCATGGCAGGCGTTTCTGCCCGGGACTGCAATCGGGTCAGCCAGTAACTGCCGAGCTCAATCTGCGTTGCAAAGGGCTGCACAATGCGCTCGCTGGCTAACAGATGGGTAAACATATCGACAGGCGCAATGGCAATACCAACCCCTGCCTGAGCGGCCTCCAGCATGGTCACGGACGAATCAAATACCATCACACGGTGCGTTGGCGAAGGGGGGTGCTCGCCGGCCGCCTGCATCCACGCGGTCCACTCGTCGCGTCGGTAGGAGCGCAGCAGCGTAAACCTGAGGATGTCGGCCGGACTGTGCAGACTGGCGGCGATATCGGGCGTACACAGCGGCGCGAGCGGCGCATGACAAAGAAATTCAGCCTCGGTGCCATGCCACGCCCCGCCACCGTAGCGGATCGTATAGTCAAGCCCTTCGGCAGCCGGATCAACGCGGTTGTTATGGGTGGAAAGCTGAAGATCGATGTGCGGATAGCCACGGCGAAAATCGTCCAGCTGTGAGAATAAAACCCCGATGGCAAACGTACCCACCACGCCGATTTTCAGCTTCTCCTGCGCACGATGGTTAGCGAAGCGATCCAGCATTCCGGCTATACGATCGAACGAATCATTCAGTACCGGCAGTAAGTTTTCTCCCTCGGTAGTCAACATCAGCCCGCGCGACACGCGAACGAACAGCTGACAGTTCAGGTGCTGCTCCAGCGTTTTCACATGCTGGCTAATGGCTGAATGGGTCACGTTCAGCTCAATGGCCGCATGCGTAAAGCTGAGATGTCTCGCGGCGGCTTCAAAGGCTCGAAGCGAATTGAGGGGGAGATAGCTTCGCGTCATGGTCTCTTCCGTTAGAAAAATTAACAGCTAATGCTAAATTTAACCGTTTGTCAGGCACAGTCAAATCCAACAGACTACGCCTGTCTGACGGGCCCGGACATCCCCTTGACTCGCTATTACGGAAGATTACTGATGATGAAAAAATCTCTTTGCTGCGCCCTGCTGCTCGGCATCTCTTGCTCTGCTCTCGCCGCGCCAGTGTCAGAAAAACAGCTGGCGGAGGTGGTCGCGAATACGGTTACCCCGCTGATGAAAGCCCAGTCGATTCCAGGCATGGCGGTGGCCGTTATTTATCAGGGTAAACCGCACTATTACACGTTTGGCAAAGCCGATATCGCGGCCAGCAAACCCGTTACGCCTCAGACTCTGTTCGAGCTGGGTTCTATAAGTAAAACCTTCACCGGGGTTTTAGGAGGGGATGCCATTGCTCGCGGTGAAATTTCGCTGGACGATCCGGTGACCAGATACTGGCCACAGCTGACGGGCAAGCAGTGGCAGGGGATTCGTATGCTGGATCTCGCAACCTACACCGCTGGCGGCCTGCCGCTACAGGTACCGGATGAGGTCACGGATAATGCCGCCCTGCTGCGCTTTTATCAAAACTGGCAGCCGCAGTGGAAGCCTGGCACAACGCGTCTTTACGCCAACGCCAGTATCGGTCTTTTTGGCGCGCTGGCGGTCAAACCTTCCGGCATGGGCTATGAGCAGGCCATGACGACGCGGGTCCTTAAGCCGCTCAAGCTGGACCATACCTGGATTAACGTTCCGAAAGCGGAAGAGGCGCATTACGCCTGGGGCTATCGTGACGGTAAAGCGGTGCGCGTTTCGCCGGGAATACTGGATGCACAAGCCTATGGCGTGAAAACCAACGTGCAGGATATGGCGAACTGGGTCATGGCAAACATGGCGCCGGAGAAGGTTGCTGATGCCTCACTTAAGCAGGGCATCTCGCTGGCGCAGTCGCGCTACTGGCGTATCGGGTCAATGTATCAGGGTCTGGGCTGGGAGATGCTCAACTGGCCCGTGGAGGCCAACACGGTGATCGAGGGCAGCGACAGTAAGGTGGCGCTGGCACCGCTGCCCGTGGCAGAAGTGAATCCACCGGCTCCCCCGGTCAAAGCGTCCTGGGTCCATAAAACGGGCTCTACTGGCGGGTTTGGCAGCTACGTGGCCTTTATTCCTGAAAAGCAGATCGGTATTGTGATGCTCGCGAATAAAAGCTATCCGAACCCGGCACGCGTTGAGGCGGCATACCATATCCTCGACGCGCTACAGTAAAACATTGCGGGTGGCGCTGCGCTTACCCGGTCTACACAACGCATGAACTTTGTAGGCCGGGTAAGGCGAAGCCGCCACCCGGCAAAACACCCTGCACAATCTCCCGCATTTTCCCTGCTGTCATCTACACTTAACAAAAAACAGTAAGGAAACTCCTATGCGCATTCTGCCTGTTATTGCCGCAGTAACAGCCGCGTTTTTAGTGGTTGCTTGCAGTTCCCCTACTCCTCCGCCTGGCGTCACGGTAGTCAGTAATTTCGACGCACAGCGCTTCCTCGGCACCTGGTATGAAATCGCCCGACTGGACCATCAGTTCGAACGGGGCTTAGAAAAAGTCACGGTCAGCTACAGCGCGATGGATGACGGCGGGATCCGGGTCATTAACCGCGGCTATAACCCTGATCGCCAGATGTGGCAGCAGTCAGTTGGTCAGGCCTATTTCACCGGCGCATCTAACCGCGCGGCCATGAAAGCCTCTTTCATCGGCCCATACTACGGCGGGTATAACGTCATTGCGCTGGACAGAGAGTACCGCCACGCGCTGGTCTGTGGGCCGGATCGCAACTATCTGTGGCTCCTCTCACGCACGCCAACGATCTCGGCGGAAATGAAACAGCAGATGCTGGACATAGCGACCCGGCAAGGGTTTGATGTGACGAAGTTAATCTGGGTAAAACAGCCGCATTAGTGCGTACTGAGTTTTAACCCGATGATACCCGCGACAATCAACGCGAGGCTGGCGATGCGCGCCAGACTCGCAGACTCCCCCAGCAGCAGAATGCCGGTAATGGCAGCCCCTACCGCGCCAATTCCCGTCCAGACAGCGTAAGCTGTGCCGACGGGTAAGGTTCGCATCGCCCATGACAGCATGACGATACTGACAATCATTGCGGCGATAGTGATGACGCTGGGCGTCAGGCGGGTAAAACCGTGGGTGTATTTCAGACCAATTGCCCATACCACTTCGAGCAAACCAGCAATAACAAGAACGATCCAGGACATTTCAGGCTCCTTAACTTAAAGACAAGTTGGGGCCGTCCCCGATGAGTGAAGCGCTTACGGGTCGTCCCGCAAGGCAGAAGTTGCGCCTTATATTTTGGTTAGCGTGGAATTTTTTTTCAAACTTTTTCTGCTGAACACCTTAAAGCAAGAAATAGCCTCAGTAAGGCACGTAGTTCAGGCATTTATGACTCATCCGACTTCTCTATGATGATAGGCTTTCTGATGGCAGGAAGCCAAACCACTAGCCGACTGCGAAAATTTTATGTTCAAAATTCTTTTGATTGACCGTTGTCACTTCACCCGCGCGGGATTTGAAGCCTGGGTCAATCATTCAGACCTGTTTTCGGGTCATTTCGTCGTAACCGGGGTAAATAATCTTTTCCTCGCCAGAGAGCATATCCTGCAATGGAAACCTGCGCTGGTCATCGCTGATTTATCTGGCTTCCGGCAGGATTTACACCATTTTCAGCAGCTTTCCTCCCTGCTAATTGCCAGCGAAACACTGCCTTTTATTATGCTGCAATCAGGGCAGGAGCAGGAGATGACTGATTATCTGGCGCAGTTCCCGATATGGTCTTCGCTCTCCAAAAATACCGATCTGGAAGCACTGGCGGCGGTGATAAACGATGCGCTAACGTCATGCGCGAGTGCGGAGCTACCGAAAATGGCGGCACCGTTGCTGACGCGTCAGGAAGAAAGAGTTCTGACCTTGTGGATGGATGGTGCGAGCAACCAGAAAATTGCCAGCAATCTTCGCATTAACGGAAAAACGGTATACACGTACAAACGCAATATCCGCATGAAGCTGCATATGGATACGCGCTACTCGCCGTTTTTATCGCTACAGGAAGTGGAGAATTGACGGTACGGTGTAATAACTTGCCGTACCGTCGCTTACATTAGTTCTGAGCTTTAGTTGCTGCGCCAGAAATCGCGCTACCACCGTCGGAGATATCTTCCCCTACGCCACGGGTGGTGTTACATGCAGTCAGTACCGAAGAAAGCACCAGAACAGAAAAGATCGCTGCAATTGTTTTCTTAACCATAATATCTTCCTTTTATAGCCAAAGTTATTTTGTGTATAGCAACTTAAGAATAGACAAAATCTTGCCGTTTGACGGAAAAGGAAGAATTTTTAGGAAAATTAGACGGAATTAGCTGGCCGCATGGGAAATGATATGGCCGAGATCCTGGATATCTTCACCCACGCCACGCGCGGTGTTGCAGCCGGAGAGAATTGCGCTGGAGAGCGCTAACAGAAGCAGAATTTTAACGGTACGTTTCATCTTCCCTGCCTGCAAAATCAGGCGCAGCGGGCGCTGCGCCTTTAATCATGACGTAAATTACTTCACGCGGGATACGTATTCGCCGGAGCGGGTATCCACTTTGATCACTTCACCGATCTGTACGAACAGTGGCACTTTCACCACAGCGCCGGTAGACAGGGTGGCAGGCTTGCCGCCAGTACCTGCGGTATCACCTTTCAGACCTGGATCGGTTTCAACGATTTCCAGCTCAACGAAGTTCGGCGGCGTAACCGCGATAGGCTGACCGTTCCACAGGGTCACGATGCACTCAGCCTGATCCAGCAGCCACTTGGCGTTGTCGCCAATCGCTTTCGCGTCCGCAGACAGCTGCTCGAAGGTTTCGTTGTTCATGAAGTGCCAGAACTCACCGTCGTTGTACAGGTAAGTCAGGTTCATATCGACAACATCAGCGCCTTCAGCGGAGTCAGTAGATTTGAAGGTTTTCTCAACACGGGTACCGGTCAGCAGGCGGCGCAGCTTAACGCGCGCAAATGCCTGGCCTTTACCTGGTTTAACGAATTCGCTGGCTTCAACCGCGTACGGTTCGCCGTCCATCATGATTTTAAGACCAGCACGAAAATCGTTGCTATAGTACGTTGCCATAAGGCCCTCTAAATTTGTTAACTGGTAGCTAAGCCACAAAATGGCGCATATTGTAACCCTAAACACCCCGTCCAGAGAAGATTGGTTATCGCAACTTGCCGATGTAATCACCAGTCCTGATGAATTGCTGCGTCTTTTAGACCTCGAACAGCACGAAGCGTTGCGTGCAGGCCGTGAGGCGAAGCGCCTTTTCGCCCTGCGCGTTCCCCGCGCGTTTGTTGCCCGAATGGAAAAGGGTAACCCTGATGATCCATTATTAAAACAAACGCTGACCTCTCAGGATGAGTTTATTACCGCCCCCGGATACAGCACCGATCCGCTGGAAGAGCAGAACAGTGTTGTACCGGGTTTACTGCATAAATACCGCAATCGTGCCCTGCTGCTGGTTAAGGGCGGGTGCGCGGTAAATTGCCGCTATTGCTTCCGTCGCCACTTCCCGTACGCCGAAAATCAGGGTAATAAGCGCAACTGGCAGGTGGCGCTGGACTACATCGCAGCGCACCCGGAACTGGATGAAATCATCTTTTCCGGCGGCGACCCGCTGATGGCAAAAGATCATGAGCTGGACTGGCTGCTGACTCAACTTGAGACCATCCCGCACATTAAGCGTCTGCGCATTCACAGCCGTTTACCGATCGTCATCCCGGCGCGTATCACCGACGCCCTGGTCACGCGCCTGGAGCAGTCCCGTTTACAGGTGCTGCTGGTAAACCATATCAACCATGCGAATGAAATTGACGCGGACTTTCGTGCGGCGATGACGCGTATGCGAATGGCAGGCGTGACGCTGCTCAACCAGAGCGTATTACTGCGCGGCGTGAACGACAGCGCCCACGTGTTGGCCGATCTCAGCAATGCCTTATTTGATGCGGGCGTAATGCCCTATTACCTGCATGTTCTGGATCGCGTCCAGGGCGCGGCGCACTTCATGGTGACGGATGAAGAGGCCCGGAAGATTATGCGCGAGCTGTTAACGCTGGTTTCAGGTTATATGGTGCCGAAGCTGGCACGTGAGATTGGCGGAGAGCCGAGTAAGACGCCGCTGGATTTGCAGCTGCGGCAGCAGTAAAAAAGGAGGTGGCGCTACGCTTACCTGCCTACAGGTAAAGCGGCAGCGCCATCAAAATGTTATATCAGTTCGGGCACTTATAGACCTGGCCGTTCATCTGGCTGGCGGTTGGCACAAAGCTGGACAGCATACCCTGCGTCGGGCTGCTCACCCCGTAAATCACGTTGCCGCCCATTGCCGCAGCCTGATTACGCAGGGCATTGGCCGCACCGCGCATAGAGCCGCCCTCCTCGCCGTGCTGCCCTGACATCCAGTTGCTTTGCTCGCCAGAGGCGGTGCCTAACAGCTGGCATTCGCTGCCCGGCTTATCTTCCACAAAGCGAACGCTCTGGCCCGCTGCCGTCAGCTCATTGCTGGTGCTACAACCCGCCAGCAGCAATGCTGCACCTACAATCCCTGCACAGACTTTTATGCGCATGTTATTCCTCGTTTTCAATAAGCTGGACAGTAGTTGTCCGCGTGTAAACCTTATACTAAAAAGATGACCAAAAGAAAAATGCTGAGCATTTCTGCGAGCCAGATTCCGCTGGCACTCCTCCGACATCTTAAATGAATTCTGATAATAACCTTTGGGATATCGTGTTTTAGCCCCCGATCGTTTTTAGTGATGCGACGTACAACTTTTGTACGGGACTAAAAAAAAGGGGGTTTCATGAGTGCATCATCCTCAGGAGAGGAAAAAGTAACCTGGGTGGGCTATCTGGCGTTCGTGCTCACCATCGTATTTTTCTCAGGTTTTTTCGCCAAAAGTACTGAATGGTGGCGCGTGCTGGATTTTACCGTCCTGAACGGCAGCTTTGGACCGGTGAACGGCGCCCTAACGTTTCGCGGCGAGGGTGGCACAGGAGCGAAAGACGGTTTTTTGTTTGCCCTTGAACTGGCGCCCTCGGTCATTTTATCGCTCGGGATCATTGCCGTTACCGAGGGGCTGGGCGGGCTGCGCGCCGCACAACAGCTCATGACGCCCATTCTGCGCCCGCTGCTCGGCGTGCCGGGCATCTGCTCTCTGGCGCTTATCGCCAACCTGCAAAATACCGATGCAGCCGCAGGGATGACCAAAGAGTTGACCGACGAAGGGGCGATTACTGACCATGAACGCGCCATTTTCGCCACCTTCCAGACCAGCGGTAGCGCCATTATTACCAACTATTTTTCTTCCGGTGCCGCACTTTTTACCTTTATTACCGTCCCGGTGATCGCGCCGCTGGCGGTCATTCTGGTATTTAAATTTGTTGGCGCCAACTTCCTGCGGCTGTGGATCGCCCACATGGAAGTTCGTCGCGTTCAGGAGGAAAAATGATCGCCCAGACGCGTAAAAATATCATGGACTTGTTTATCGATGGCGCCCGCCGCGGCTTTACCATCGCCACCACCAGCCTGCTGCCGAACGTGGTCATGGCGTTTGTCATCATTCAGGCGCTTAAGGTGACCGGCCTGCTGGATATTGTCGGCAGGGTATGCGAGCCCATCATGGCCCTGTGGGGGCTTCCGGGTGCGGCGGCAACGGTACTTCTGGCCTCGGTGATGAGCATGGGCGGCGGCGTGGGGGTTTGCGCCAGCCTGGTCGTCGCCGGCACGCTCAGCGGCCATGATGCCACCATCCTGCTGCCCGCCATCTACCTGATGGGCAATCCGGTGCAAAACACGGGCCGCTGCCTCGGCACCGCGGGCGTGAACCCGAAATATTACCCGCACATCATCGCTGTCTGCGTCATCAACGCCCTGCTCTCGATGTGGGTGATGCAGCTACTCTTCTGAGGAGATAAAAATGGATTTTTCAGCGCTGGAACCGCATCTTTTCCGCCATGCACATCTTGTTTGAGTAACGGCTCGACGGGCAATAAAAAACCCCGGGCATCGCTGCCCGGGGTTCATTCTGAGAGGTTCAGAACAACATGATTACATCATGCCGCCCATGCCACCCATGCCGCCCATACCACCAGCAGCACCTAAGTCAGGCGCGTCGCCTTTAGGCATGTCGGTTACCATGCATTCGGTCGTGATCATCAGGCCAGCTACAGATGCCGCGTACTGCAGAGCAGAACGGGTAACTTTAGTTGGGTCCAGGATACCGAAGTCGATCATGTTGCCGTATTCTTCAGTTGCTGCGTTGTAACCGTAGTTACCTTCGCCCGCTTTCACGTTGTTCGCAACTACTGATGGCTCTTCACCGGCGTTGGACACGATCTGACGCAGAGGGGCTTCCATTGCGCGAAGCGCAACTTTGATACCTACGTTCTGGTCTTCGTTCTGAGCGGTCAGGCCAGCCAGTTTAGCGGCTACACGCACCAGCGCGACACCACCACCAGCAACTACGCCTTCTTCTACCGCAGCACGGGTCGCATGCAGGGCATCGTCAACGCGTGCTTTCTTCTCTTTCATTTCAACTTCGGTCGCAGCACCAACTTTGATTACCGCAACGCCGCCTGCCAGTTTCGCTACGCGCTCCTGCAGTTTTTCACGGTCGTAATCGGAAGTTGCTTCTTCGATCTGCTTACGGATCTGACCAACACGGCCCTGAATAGCGGCTTCTTCACCCACACCGTCGATGATGGTGGTAGTGTCTTTGTTGATCACAACGCGTTTCGCCTGGCCCAGGTCTTCCAGGGTCGCTTTTTCCAGCTCCATACCAATCTCTTCGGAGATCACGGTACCGCCGGTCAGGGTAGCGATATCCTGCAGCATCGCCTTACGACGATCGCCGAAGCCAGGTGCTTTAACCGCTGCCACTTTCACGATGCCACGCATGGTGTTAACCACCAGAGTCGCCAGCGCTTCGCCTTCAACGTCTTCAGCAATGATTACCAGCGGCTTGCCTGCTTTCGCAACGGCTTCCAGCACTGGCAGCATTTCGCGGATGTTGGAGATTTTCTTGTCAGCCAGCAGGATGAACGGGCTTTCCAGCTCAACAGCGCCAGTTTCTGGCTTGTTGATGAAGTATGGGGACAGGTAACCGCGGTCGAACTGCATACCTTCAACCACATCCAGTTCGTCTTCCAGACCAGTACCGTCTTCAACGGTGATCACGCCTTCTTTACCGACTTTATCCATCGCTTCAGCGATCAGTTTACCTACGGTTTCGTCGGAGTTAGCGGAGATAGTACCAACCTGAGCAATGGCTTTAGAGTCAGAGCACGGTACGGACAGCGCTTTCAGCTCTTCAACAGCAGAGGCGACAGCTTTGTCGATACCACGTTTCAGATCCATTGGGTTCATGCCCGCAGCAACGGCTTTCAGGCCTTCGGTGATGATCGCCTGCGCCAGTACGGTCGCGGTGGTGGTACCGTCACCAGCAGCGTCGTTCGCTTTAGAGGCAACTTCTTTCACCATCTGTGCGCCCATGTTTTCGAACTTGTCTTCCAGCTCGATTTCACGTGCAACAGAAACACCATCTTTGGTGATGGTTGGCGCGCCGAAGGATTTGTCCAGCACGACGTTACGGCCTTTCGGGCCCAGAGTGACTTTCACTGCGTCTGCCAGTACGTTTACGCCGCGGAGCATTTTTACACGAGCGTCGTTACCGAATTTTACGTCTTTAGCTGCCATGTTCTTATTTCCTCAAATTCGTACAGTTTCGTGCGTTAATTACGCTTCAACAATTGCCAGAATGTCGCTCTCGGACATGATCAACACTTCTTCATTGTCGATCTTCTCGGATTTCACGCCGTAGCCATCGTTGAAAATGACGATGTCACCAACTTTAACGTCCAGTGGCTGCACAGTTCCGTTTTCCAGGATGCGGCCCTTACCGACAGCGATGATTTCGCCACGCGTTGATTTTGCTGCTGCTGAACCGGTCAGAACGATGCCGCCAGCAGACTTGGTTTCAACTTCTTTACGTTTGACGATCACACGATCATGTAACGGACGAATACTCATTGATAGCTCTCCTTTGAGAAAGTCATTATCAGTTATGGATGACGCCGGTCCGCATGCGGTTTTCCGGCTAGTGCCCTGAGAGATGGGGATAGCTTTTTACCCCTTCAAGGGGTAATCGAAAAAAAATTTGCGAAAGTGTTACCATCCACTCTCTTTTGATGGTGGCGGGACGAGGTAAATGAGTGGACTCAGGCAGGAGTTGGGGCTGGCGCAGGGCATTGGCTTACTCTCAACGTCTTTGTTAGGCACGGGCGTTTTTGCGGTTCCCGCGCTGGCGGCGTTGGTTGCCGGCAATAACAGTCTTTGGGCATGGCCGGTGCTGATCGTGCTGGTGTTTCCGGTGGCGATTGTCTTTGCCATACTCGGGCGGCACTTCCCGAGCGCAGGCGGCGTAGCGCATTTTGTCGGTATGGCGTTTGGGCCGCGAATGGAGCGCGTCACCGGCTGGCTATTTTTGTCGGTGATACCCGTTGGCCTTCCGGCAGCCCTGCATATCGCAACCGGCTTCGGACAGGCGCTGTTTGGCTGGCACGATGAACAGCTGCTGCTGGCTGAACTCGGCACGCTGGCGATTATCTGGTGGGTTGGCTCACGCGGGGCCAGTTCCAGCGCCAACCTGCAAACGCTGGTCGCCGTGTTAATCGTCGCGCTGATCGTCGCCATCTGGTTTGCGGGTGACATTACGGTGGCGGATATTCCTTTCCCCGCGATTAATGACATCGACCACACACAGCTTTTCGCTGCACTATCCGTCATGTTCTGGTGTTTCGTCGGTCTGGAGGCGTTCGCTCATCTGGCATCCGAGTTTAAACAGCCCGAGCGTGATTTTCCCCGCGCCCTGATGATTGGCCTGCTGCTGGCGGGCACCGTGTACTGGGCCTGTACCGTACTGGTGCTGCACTTCAACGCGTTCGGTGAAGAGAAAGCCGCCGCCGCGTCGCTGCCGGGCATCGTGGTGCAGCTGTTTGGCGTTAAAGCCCTGTGGGTAGCCTGCATGATTGGCTATCTCGCCTGCTTTGCCAGCCTCAACATCTATATTCAGAGCTTCGCCCGGCTGGTGTGGTCTCAGGCACTTTATAAACCGGATAGCCCCCTCTCACGCCTGTCAAAGCGTCAGCTTCCGGTGAATGCGCTGAATACCGTACTGGGCTGCTGCGTGGTGAGTTCCCTGGCCATTTATCTCCTCGACATCAACCTTGACGCGCTGATTATCTACGCCAACGGTATTTTCATCATGATCTATCTGTTGTGCATGCTGGCGGGCTGTCGGCTACTGAAAGGACGCTTTAAGGCGCTGGCGGCTATCGGGTGTGTCCTGTGCCTACTGCTGCTGGCGATGGTGGGATGGAAGAGTGTGTACGCCATCGTCATGCTGGCGGGGCTGTGGGTGTTTTTACCGAAGCGGCAAAATCCGCAGGCCCGGTGAGCGAGCGCCACCGGGCAAGAAACTTACCGATCGTCTTTATGATCTAACCGGTCGCGCTGCTCATCCTTACGCTGATATTCCCCTTCAAAGGTATCCCCCGGGCCGGTGCTGAAACCACCGCCTGGCATACGGCTGAAACGCAGATGCGGCAGCAGCTTCATGGTCAGACGCTTCTGCACCGGCGGCAACAGCAACAGCAGGCCGAGGAAGTCTGTAAAGAAGCCCGGCAGGATCAGCAGCAGGCCAGCAATAATCAGCGACACGCTTTTGATCATCTCGGCGGCCGGGCTTTCACCTGCGGCCATCTTCTGCTGCATTAACAGGAAATTTTTGAAACCCTGATTGCGCACCAGCGACATGCCGATGACGGAGGTGAAGATCACCAGAATCAGCGTCAGCAGGACGCCCAGCACATGGGCAACCTGGATGAAAATCGAAATCTCAATGTAAACATAAAGAAAGAAAGCAATAAATGGTATCCAGCGCACTGGCATCTCCTGTGTGGCAGGTGCCTTCTGGCCCCTGACTGAATGTGTTCGCGAAGCGCGTAGATAAGAAATGGTGACGGTTAGCCAAAATTCAATCGGTTTGCACGGATATTTTTTCTGGAAATATTAAAGCGGTGACATATTTCACAGATTAATAATTATCATGAAATCGGGTCGATAATAAGTGATCCAGCTTACGGCAATTCGCTATCATCAGCATATGATCTCGAGCATCTGGCCGATTGAGGGAATAATCGTCGGTCATAAAATATTCAAAACCACATATCTACTGTGTGTTTAGTACAATCCATCGGCAGCTTGAAAAGAAGGTTCACATGTTAAACAACATTCGTATCGAAGAAGATTTGTTGGGTACCAGGGAAGTTCCAGCGGATGCCTACTATGGTGTTCACACTCTGAGAGCGATTGAAAACTTCTACATCAGCAACAGCAAAATCAGCGACATCCCTGAATTTGTGCGTGGCATGGTGATGGTAAAAAAAGCCGCGGCTCTGGCAAACAAAGAGCTGCAAACCATTCCTAAAAGCGCTGCAAATGCGATTATCGCCGCGTGCGATGAAGTGCTGAACAACGGCAAATGCATGGATCAGTTCCCGGTTGACGTCTATCAGGGCGGCGCAGGCACCTCCGTCAACATGAACACCAACGAAGTGCTGGCAAACATCGGCCTGGAGCTGATGGGTCATCAGAAAGGTGAATACCAGTACCTGAACCCGAACGACCACGTTAACAAATGTCAGTCCACCAACGACGCCTACCCAACCGGCTTCCGCATCGCGGTGTATGCCTCTGTCGTCAAACTGGTCGACGCGATTAATCAGCTGGGTGATGGCTTCCAGCGTAAAGCCGTTGAGTTCCAGGACATCCTGAAAATGGGTCGTACCCAGCTGCAGGACGCGGTGCCGATGACGCTCGGCCAGGAGTTCCACGCGTTTAACGTGCTGTTGAACGAAGAGACCAAAAACCTGCTGCGCACGTCCGAACTGCTGCTGGAAGTGAACCTGGGCGCTACCGCCATCGGTACCCGCCTGAACACCCCGGATGGCTATCAGCAGCTGGCGGTACAGAAGCTGGCTGAAGTGTCCAACCTGCCGGTTGTGCCTGCAGAAGACCTGATTGAAGCCACCTCAGACTGCGGCGCCTACGTGATGGTGCACAGCGCATTGAAACGTCTGGCGGTGAAACTGTCCAAAATCTGTAACGACCTGCGCCTGCTCTCCTCCGGTCCGCGCGCTGGCCTGAATGAAATCAACCTGCCAGAGTTGCAGGCGGGTTCATCCATCATGCCAGCTAAAGTGAACCCGGTGGTGCCAGAAGTGGTGAACCAGGTTTGCTTCAAGGTGATTGGTAACGATACGACCGTCACCATGGCCTCCGAAGCCGGTCAGCTCCAGCTGAACGTAATGGAGCCGGTGATTGGCCAGGCGATGTTTGAATCTATCCACATTCTGACCAACGCCTGCTACAACCTGCTGGAAAAATGCATTAACGGCATCACCGCGAATAAAGAAGTGTGTGAAGGCTACGTCTATAACTCCATCGGCATCGTCACCTACCTCAACCCGTTCATCGGCCACCACAACGGCGATATCGTCGGGAAGATTTGTGCCGAAACCGGTAAGAGCGTGCGTGAGGTGGTTCTCGAGCGAGGATTGTTGACCGAAGCCGAACTGGACGATATCTTCTCCGCCCAGAACCTGATGCACCCGGCATATAAAGCGAAACGATATACCGATGAAAGCGAACAGTAACCGTTCAGGCTAAGCTTCCGAAAGGCACGTCACTTGTGACGTGCCTTTTTTCTTTATGGCCGTTACCAAAACACAACAATTCAATATCAACTTGTTAATAAGCAAGGCAGGTCTTTATGTTTGGAGCAGAACTCGTCATCGTCCTGTTGGCGATTTATTTGGGCGCACGACTCGGGGGTATCGGCATCGGCTTTGCCGGCGGTCTCGGCGTGCTCGTACTTACCCTGATCTTTCAGATTAAACCCGGCGCAATCCCTTTTGACGTTATCGAAATCATCATGGCGGTTATCGCTGCCATTGCGGCCATGCAGGTCGCTGGCGGTATGGACTACCTGGTGAGCCTGGCGGAGCGTATGCTGCGTCGTCATCCAAAATACATCACCTTCCTTGCCCCACTGGTGACCTGGTTTATGACCATTCTCGCCGGTACTGGCCATACCGCTTTCTCCACGCTGCCGGTCATCACCGAAGTGGCGAAAGAGCAGGGTATTCGCCCGTCTCGCCCTCTTTCTATTGCTGTAGTCGCCTCCCAGATTGCGATCACCGCCTCGCCCATTTCCGCGGCAGTGGTCTTTTTCGCGGGTATTCTCGAGCCGATGGGCGTAAGTTATCTGACGCTGCTGGCGATCTGTATTCCGGTCACGCTGATTGCGGTAATGATCACTGCCGTGCTGTGTAACTTCCTCGGCGCCGAGCTGAAAGACGATCCGGTTTACCAGGAGCGTCTGGCAAAAGGTGAAGTGAGCCTGCGCGGTAGCCAGGTCTTTGAGCTGAAGCCGCATGCAAAACGCTCCGTGCTGCTGTTCCTGATTGGTATCGTCGCCGTGATGTTCTACGCGACCGCCATCAGCGATACGGTAGGTCTGATCCAGAACCCGGTTCTGCCGCGTAACGAAGCGATTGTGGTATTTATGCTGACCATCGCGACGCTGATCAGTATCACCTGTAAAATCGACACCAGCGAAGTGCTGAACGCCAGCACCTTCAAATCCGGTATGAGCGCCTGCGTGTGCGTGCTGGGTGTGGCGTGGCTCGGTGACACCTTCGTGAAAGCGCACATCAGCGATATCCAGACAGTTGCAGGCGACCTGCTGCACAACTATCCGTGGCTACTGGCGGTGGTGCTGTTCTTTGCCGCAACGCTGCTGTACTCTCAGGCTGCGACCACCAAAGCGCTAATGCCTGCGGCACTGATGCTGGGCGTGACGCCGCTGACGGCGATTGCCTCTTTCGCGGCGGTTTCAGCCCTGTTCGTGCTGCCAACCTACCCAACCCTGCTGGCCGCGGTTGAGATGGATGACACCGGCTCGACCCGTATCGGTAAATACGTGTTTAACCACGCGTTCCTCATCCCGGGCGTGGTGGCGATTACGCTCTGCGTGGTCCTCGGCTTTATCATCGGCGGCATTGTGCTGTAAACGGTTAGCCGTTGTAAAAATAGTTAAAAACGGGCCGCGCTGCGGCCCGTTTCATTAATGACCAATCACATGGCGTGATATAGTGAAGACTTTCGTGATGAGGAGGTCGACTTGTGAACACGCCTGATGCTGTTGTTGTACTGTGTACCGCCCCTGATGAAGCTTCTGCCCAGGATCTCGCCGCCAAAGTGCTGGCCGAAAAACTGGCTGCCTGCGTCACGCTACTTCCCGGCGCCACCTCCCTTTATTACTGGGAAGGCAAGCTGGAGCAAGAGTACGAAGTCCAGATGTTGCTCAAAACCAATCTGACCAACCAGCAGGCGCTCCTCGACTGCCTCAAGTCTCATCATCCTTACCAAACCCCGGAGCTGCTGGTGCTG
Organism: Enterobacter cloacae complex sp. XAL002; assembly: GCF_049236805.1. NCBI lineage: Bacteria > Pseudomonadati > Pseudomonadota > Gammaproteobacteria > Enterobacterales > Enterobacteriaceae > Enterobacter > Enterobacter cloacae complex sp. XAL002. The sequence continues at coordinate 4,183 of NZ_JBMKJN010000013.1, read as the reverse complement.
CCAGTGGTCCACGGCGATAACGATTATCTCTCATGGCTCAACGCTTCTTTACGCTGATCCTGCTGCTGTGCAGCACGTCAGTTTTTGCCGGGTTGTTTGACGCGCCCGGCCGTTCGAACTTTATTCCTGCCGACCAGGCATTCGTTTTCGACTTTCAGCAAAACCAGCACGATCTCAGCCTCACCTGGCAGGTGAAAGAGGGTTACTACCTCTATCGCAAGCAGGTCAGCATCACGCCGGCAAAGGCTGACGTCGGCGCATTGCAGATGCCCGCTGGCGAATGGCACGAGGACGAGTTCTACGGTAAAAGTGAAATTTATCGCCAGCGCATAAGCGTGCCCGTCACGGTGAATCAGGCGGATAAAGGCGCTACCCTGACGGTGACGTATCAGGGCTGCGCCGATGCGGGCTTCTGCTATCCCCCTGAAACAAAGGTCGTTCCGCTTAGCGAAGTGAAAGCGGCGGCCTCCCCTCTCCCCTCAGGGGAAATGGCCAGTGTGAGGGGTGAAGGCGAAGCCGCTTCAGACCTTCCGTTCTCAGCGCTTTGGGCGTTATTGATTGGTATCGGCATCGCCTTTACGCCCTGCGTACTGCCTATGTACCCGCTTATCTCTGGCATCGTGCTGGGCGGTAAGCAACGCCTTTCCACCGCCCGCGCGCTGTTGCTGGCCTTTATCTATGTGCAGGGCATGGCGTTAACCTATACGGCGCTCGGCCTCGTGGTCGCCGCTGCCGGGTTGCAGTTCCAGGCCGCCCTTCAGCACCCCTATGTGCTTATCGGACTGTCAGCAGTGTTTATTCTGCTGGCGCTGTCGATGTTTGGCCTGTTCACTCTGCAACTGCCCTCTTCCCTGCAAACCCGTCTGACGCTAATGAGCAACCGTCAGCAGGGGGGCTCTGCGGGCGGCGTGTTCGCCATGGGTGCCATCGCCGGGCTGATTTGCTCACCCTGCACCACCGCGCCGCTGAGCGCCATCCTGTTATACATTGCCCAGAGCGGCAACCTTTGGCTCGGCGGCGGCACGCTGTACCTTTACGCGCTCGGCATGGGTCTGCCGCTGATCCTTGTGACGGTATTTGGCAATCGTCTGCTGCCGAAGAGCGGCCCGTGGATGGAGACGGTGAAAACCGCGTTTGGTTTTGTCATTCTGGCGCTACCGGTATTCCTGCTGGAACGCATCATCGGTGATGTGTGGGGTACGCGTCTGTGGGCTATGCTCGGCGTGGCCTTCTTCAGCTGGGCATTTATCGTGAGTCTGGGTGCGAAGAAACCGTGGATGCGCCTGCTACAGATCCTTCTGCTGGCGGCCGCGCTGGTGAGCGTCCGTCCGCTACAGGACTGGGCGTTTGGCACCCCGACAGGTCAAACGCAGGCTCATCTGAATTTTATACAGATTAAGAACGTGGACGATCTCAACCGCGCCCTGGCGCAGGCGAAAGGAAAACCGGTCATGCTCGATCTCTATGCCGACTGGTGCGTGGCCTGCAAAGAGTTTGAAAAATACACCTTCAGCGATCCGCAGGTACAACATGCGCTGAGCGATACCGTTCTGCTCCAGGCGAACGTTACCGCCAACAGCGCGCAGGATAAGGCTCTGCTGAAGCAACTTAACGTGCTCGGGCTGCCTACCATCCTGTTCTTCAATGAACAGGGGGAAGAACAGCTGACGCAGCGTGTAACCGGGTTTATGGACGCGACGGCATTCAACGCGCATTTGCGCAATCGCCAACCGTAAACAACACTTTAGACGGGACAAACCGTTGGGAATAGCGGAGGAGATAACCGTGCAACGCGAAGACGTACTGGGACAAGCCCTGCAATTACTTGAGATTCAAGGGATCGCCAGCACCACGCTTGAGATGGTAGCCGACCGTATCGATTACCCTCTGGATGAACTTAAGCGCTTCTGGCCGGATAAAGAGGCGCTGCTGTATGATGCCCTGCGCTATCTCAGCCAGCAGGTGGATATCTGGCGCAGGCAACTGATGCTGAATGAAGAGCTGACCACCGAGCAAAAGCTGCTGGCACGCTATACCGCACTGACGGAGTGTGTCACCAACAACCGTTACCCAGGCTGTCTGTTTATCGCCGCCTGCACCTACTTCCCCGATCCCGGACACCCCATCCATCAGCTGGCAGATCAGCAAAAACGAGCCGCGCACGAGTTCACACACGAGCTGCTGACCACACTTGAAGTGGATGATCCGGCAATGGTCGCGAAGCAGATGGAGCTGGTGCTGGAAGGTTGCCTGAGCCGCATGCTGGTGAACCGTAGCCAGGCGGATGTGGATACGGCGCACCGTCTGGCGGAAGATATTTTGCGGTTTGCGCAGTGCCGTATGGGTGGTGCACTGACCTAAGCCAGCATTCCCGTCCAGGCGGAAATAAACAAACACAGCGCCATTGCACGTTGAAATCGCACCATCGCCACGGTGGTGCGGAAAATCCGGTTCACCGCCTTCCCCAACCACGCCCAGCACAACAAACAGACCACTGAGATCGCCAGAAACCATAGCGCCATCAGCGAAATATCCCGTAATGCATGGTCGCTTGCCGGAGCAAACAGGCTGACGACGGCCAGCGCCATCATCCAGGTTTTTGGGTTTACAACCTGTAATAACGCCGCCGCCCGCGCGGTAAATCGAACATGACGCCTGGAGGAGAGATTCGCGGCCGGGGCGCTAAACAGCTGCCAGCTCATCCAGGAAAGCCACAGCACGCCCGCCCAGCTCATCACCTGACGTATCAGCGGATACTGGCGTAACACTTCTCCTGCCCCAGCGCCTGAAACCAGAACAATAGCGCTGGCGGCAATACACCCGCCCAGGATCGCAGGAATCGTATTTTTTACGCCAAAGTGCTGACTGTTAGCCAGTACCAAAATATTGGTTGGCCCCGGTGTAATCGAGGCGACAAATGCAAACAGCAGGAAGGGTATTAAATTCACAGGTGGCTCCTTTTAGTAGAGCCATGAATGTGCCGTTATTTTCTGGAAACGTCTGGAAGGTTTGTGCACAACCGACGGTAGTGTGCCGGAGAAATACGGTACGCCCGCTGGAACCAGCGACCAAGATGGCTTTGATCGGCAAAACCTACTGCCGTCGCAACATCAACAGGTAGTTCCCCATACGCCAGCATCTGTCGGGCCTTTGCCAGGCGCAGCTGGATAAGCCAGGCGTGCGGCGCAAGGTGAAATTCGCGCTTAAAGCAGCGGGTGAGCGTAAAGCGATCCGTCCCCGTCTCCCGCGCAAGGTCTGACAGCCCCACGTTCTCGCCGATATGCGCATAGAGATAGTCGCGGGCACGCTGCGCCACAGCGGAGCTTTGTAACTGCGACGGGAGTTTCTTCCGCCAGTGGCAGTGGGCTGTAATCTTAGTGAGCAGGTTATCCATTGTGCTCTGTTGTACGATCTTCATCTCATCGTTATGCAGCGAGGCAAATGTATCACCGATAGCGCGCACCAGCTGAGGCTCTCGCGTCAGCGTTTGGGCAAAGTGGAGGGTGTAACTCCCGGGAGTAGAGTCATACAGCCCTTGAAGCGTACGGGTGAGCCAGTGTTCATCCAGATAAAAGGTCAGATAAGTAAAGCCACCCTCTACCGGTGCATCACCGTCATGTATTTCACCAGGCTCAAGTAAAAAAGCATCGCCCGGCTGGCTACGGTGGCGTTCACGGCGACAGTGGAACTGCTGCGTACCGGAAAGGGTTATTCCGACCAGATAGCTATCATGCCAGTGGGGATCAAAGGCGTGTCCTTCGAAATGCGCCTTAATTGTCTCAATACCTGTTTCTGCATGCTGACGCAGCTCAAGCCAGTCGTTTGCCATACTGCCCTCCTCTTACCGTCAGCATTGCCACATCTTGCCTGAACTGTCTGGAAGATTTGTGCATTTTCAGCGCACAAACGGACAGATTGCCGCAAACTTAAGCAGTTGAACAGCTTTTCCCGAAATAATGTTGACGATCGCGCGCGATTGCGGTTTAATGCGCTCCGTTGCCCGGATAGCTCAGTCGGTAGAGCAGGGGATTGAAAATCCCCGTGTCCTTGGTTCGATTCCGAGTCCGGGCACCACTATTTAAAGAACCCAGCCTATGGCTGGGTTTTTGCTTTTCTGCGCTTATCAAAACCTTACCTAAATTTTATTCCTGTATCTCTTCCCGATGAGGTCGTGCGGCCGGCA